>NZ_JBZVFJ010000234.1:0-3399 GCF_058402725.1 Fundidesulfovibrio sp.
TCATGATGAGCGAGAACCGCTACGCCGCCCTGGACAAGATGATCCCCGACGTGGCCAAGATCCTGCGCGCCGAGCTGGAAAAAGAGGTGAACGACCGCTGGAAGCAGCTCTGCCTGCTGGCGGGCGTCTCCCCCGAGGGCGAGGCCAAGAAGGCCGCCCCCAAGACCGAAGCCTCCGTTGAAGGCTGCACCCTGACCGCCACCGCCGAGCACAACGGCGGCAGCGCCGAGCCCTGCGACGACGGCCGCGCCGGCAAGTAACCCGCAAATGCGCCCCCGGGCCGAAGAAATTCGCGCCCGGGGGCTTTACAAATTGACAAACGTTTCCCATAATTGTTATACGGGAGACATCCCAAATGACGGCCCTCGGGCCGGCTGGCAGCCACCCCTCGCGGCATCGCCCCACCACACCCCGCCCTAGAGCCGCGAGCCTCACCACGCTGCCCAACCCTGCCGGCTGGCCCAACCGTGCGGGGGGAGAGAAATCTCCCCCCGCTTCCGGTTGAAGCGCCACGCATCCGCATCCGTCTCCGCCACTCCCGGCTTGAACCGGAGACGCCCTCCCTCTGGCGTTCTCCCGGCTGGACCTGCCCTCCACGGCCGTCCGCCCCGCGACCACATCCTTCGACCCCTAACTTTTTCCTCGCGCCGCGTAACCCGCCTCCCTCCCGGGGCCTCTACCCTGTGTGCCGCACCGGACGCTTCTCCGCGCCCGGCGCCGGACATCCGCACCACCAGGCTCACCCGGACCTCCCCATGCTGCGCATCGCCCTCACCATGCTTCTCGGAGACAAGGCCAAATACCTGGGCATCGTCACCGCCATCGCCCTGTCCTCCGTGATCATGATCCAGCAGCCCGCAATGCTGGCCGACATGCTGGCCCAGACCACCGGGGCCATCACGGACATCGGCCTGCCCGACATCTGGGTCATGGACCCCTCCGTGCGCTCCGCCGAGGAGAACCGCGCCCTGCAGGACACCCAGCTCCACCGCGTGCGCGGCGTGCGCGGCGTGGACTGGGCCGTGCCCTTCTTCCGGGGCGGCCAGAAGGTGCGGCTGGAAAACGGCGAGACCACCCAGGTGCAGCTCAAGGGGCTCGACGACGCCACGCTCATCGGCGGGCCTCCGGGAATGGTCCAGGGCCGCCTGGAGGACCTGCGCATCCCCGACGCCGTGGTGGTGGACGAGGCCGGGGCCAGGGGACGCCTGGCCGTGCGCCTGCCGGAGGGAGGCGCGCGCCCCCTGGGCGTGGGCGACGTGCTGGAACTCAACGAGCGCCGGGCCGTGGTGGTGGGCGTGGCCCGCTCCACGCCGAGCTTCATGTCCCAGCCCGTGCTGTTCACCACCTACACACGCGCCAAGACCTACGCCGTGAGCGAACGCAAGCTCCTCTCCTTCGTGCTGGCCAAGGCGCGCCCGGGCGACGCGCCCGAGGCCGTGGCCCGGCGCATCGAACGCGAGACCGGGCTCAAGGCCTATTCCTCCGAGGAATTCAAGGAGGCCTCCCTGGAGCACATCCTCAAGCACACCAACATGCTCATGAACCTCGGCTTCGTGGTGCTCATCGGCTTCGCGGTGGGCGCGGCCGTCACGGGGCAGGTTTTCTACAATTTCACACTGGACAACCTGCGCCACTTCGGCGTGCTCAAGGCCATGGGCGCTCCGGATTCGGCGCTGACGGGCATGATCCTGGTCCAGGCGCTCCTGGCGGGCTTCGTGGGCTTCGGCCTGGGCGCGGGGGCGAGCGTGCTCCAGGTGGCGGCGGCCGCCGGGGGCATGGGGCCGCAGCCCAAGATCACCTGGCATATCCTGGCGGGCAGCGGCGCGGCGGTGCTGCTGATCGTGTGCCTGGCGGCCCTGGTGAGCATCCGCAAGGTGCGTCGCCTGGAGCCGGGCGCGGTGTTCAAGCCGTGAGCGGCGCGCTGCCGGACGCCCAGGCCGCCGTGCGCTGCCGGGGGCTGGTCAAGTCCTACGGCGAGGGCGCGGCCCGCGCCCAGGCCCTGCGCGGCGTGGACCTGGACGTGCGAAGGGGCGAACTCTTCATGCTGGTGGGGCCTTCCGGCTGCGGCAAGACCACCCTCATCTCCGTGATGGCCGGCATCCTCCATCAGGACGAAGGAACTTGCGCGTTGCTGGGGCAGGACCTCGCCGCCCTCTCTCCCCGCGAGCGCACTGCCTTCCGGGGCCGCAACATCGGCTTCGTGTTCCAGGCTTTCAACCTGCTTCCGGCCTTGAGCGTGGCCGAGAACGTCAGCCTGCCCCTGCTCATCGCCGGGGTTCCCCGCGTGCGGGCCCAGCACGAGGCCTGCCGCATGCTGGAGGCCGTGGGCCTGGCCGGGCTCGACGCCCGGAGCTCCCGCGACCTCTCGGGCGGGCAGCAGCAGCGCGTTGCCATCGCCCGCGCCCTGGTCCACTCCCCCGGGCTGGTGGTCTGCGACGAGCCCACCAGCGCCCTGGACCACGCCACGGGCCAGTCCGTGATGGAGCTGCTCAAAGGCCTCGCCACGGGCGGCGGCTGTTCGCTCGTCATCGTAACCCACGACCCGCGCGTGTTCGGCTACGCCGACCGCATGGCCCACATGGACGACGGGCGCATCCTGCGCGTGGAGGTTCCCGCGTCCGCACAAGGAGTCATCCCATGAAGCCCCGCGCCCTGCTGCTCCCGGCCCTGGCCCTGGCGGGCCTGCTGCTGGCCGTCGCCACGGCCCTGCGCGGCCAGGCCCCCCGCCAGGAGGCGCGCCCCGCCGCCCTCCCCCCTCGCGCGCCCTTCGAGGCCTACATCGGCGGAGCCGGGCTGGTGGAGGCCGCCTCCCGCAACATCGCCGTGGGCGCGCACGTGCCGGGGGTGGTCTCCCGGGTGGCCGTGCGCGTGGGCGACAAGGTGGAGGCGGGCCGGACGCTCTTCGAGATCGACCCCCGCGAGGCCCGGGCCGAGCTGGCCGTGAAGCAGGCGGACCTGGAGAAAGCCCGGGCCGCCCTGGGCGAAGCCAAGGCCTCCCTGGCCGACTACCGCGCGCAGTTCTCCATGGTCTCCGACGTGCGCGACCGCCGGGCCGTGAGCTCCGACGAGGTGGAGAAGCGCCGCAACGCCCTGGCCCTGGCCAAGGCCAGGCTGGAGAGCGCCGCGGCCGCCTTGGCCGCCGCCGAGGCCGCGGTGGAAGCAGCGCGAACGGCCCTGGAGCGTCTGACCGTTCGCGCCCCCATTGCCGGGGAGGTGCTCCAGGTGAACGTGCGCCCGGGCGAGTTCGCGGCCACGGGGAGCCTCACCACGCCGCTCATGCTCCTGGGCGACCTCTCGCGACTGCACGTCCGCGTGGACCTCGACGAGAACGACGCCTGGCGCTTCGCCGCCGGAGCGCGCGGCGTGGCCGCCCTGCGCGGCAACCGCGACCGCCGGGCC
>NZ_JBZVFJ010000235.1:0-3344 GCF_058402725.1 Fundidesulfovibrio sp.
AGTCGGTGCGCGCCCTGGATTCCATCATTGCCTCCCTCGATGCGGTCTCCGAAGTCACGAAGCGCTTCGTGGAGCACAACCTGGCCGCCGCGCGGCGCACGGCGGCGGGCGGTCTGGCGGGCATCTTCGTGGCCGCGTCGCTGGTGGCCGTGTCGGCGCGGGTCATCGCGCTGCGCATCACGCGACCGCTCCGGGAGATCGTGGAGCGCATCGACCGTCTGCGCGACCCGGGGGCCAGCCCCCAGTTCTCCGGGGTGCGCGACGAGTTCACCACGGTGCGCCACGCCCTGGACCTGCTGGACCACGCCCTGGCCGGGCGCGAGCGGGACGCCAGGGCGCTCCAGGAGGCCAACCGCAAGCTGGCCGAACTGGCCGACACCGACGAACTGACCGGGCTGGCCAACCGCCGCCGCCTGAACGCGGCGCTGGCGGCCGAATGGGCGCGGGCGCGGCGCGACGCAGCCCAGGTGTCCCTGCTGATGATCGATGTGGACCACTTCAAACGCTACAACGACGCCCTGGGCCATCAGGCCGGAGACGAACGCCTCATCGACGTGGGACGGGCCATGCGGGGGCTGGCGCGGCGTCCCGGCGACCTGGCCGCGCGCTATGGGGGCGAGGAATTCGTGATGCTGCTGCCCGGCATGCCGCTCGGCAAGGCCGTCGTCCACGCCGAGGAGGTGCGCCGGGCGGTGGAGGCCCTTGCCCTGCCCCACGAGGGCTCCCCCGAGGGCAGGGTGACGGTGAGCGTCGGCGTCGCGTCGCTCACGCCCAGGGGGACGGCGCGCGCCGAGGATCTGCTGCGTCTGGCCGACGACGCCCTCTACCAGGCCAAGCGAGGGGGGAGAAACCGGGTGGAGAGGGCCGGAGAGGACCTGATTCCCGAGTCCTCTCCGGGGGCGGCCTAGCAGAGCCAGTACATGGGATTGCCCCACCCTCCATTCAGGGTCCAGCCCACCCGGAGGTCGTATGCCTCCCAAGGGGGCGGGGCCATGAATGGATATCCCCGCTGGCTGCGTTGCAGGGAAATAGCCAAACCCTCGCGTCCGTGAAAGACGCTCCGGGCCGGGCTTTGGCCCCGCGCCTTGCGGGCGCGTTCTTGTGCCCCCGCTGCCTGGTCGGCTTTTTCAACGGGCCGCCCACGCGGAAAGGCCCGGCGGATCGCTCCGCCGGGCCTTTCCGAACGTCGTCAGGGCCGCGCCTAGGAGGCCTGGGCCATGTTGCGGGTGCGCTTCTTGAGCTTGTTCACCTTGCGGCGCAGGATGTCCTTCTCCTTGCGGGAGACGCCTTCGGCGGCCTTCTTGGCGCGCATTTCCTTCATCTGGGCCTTCATGGAGAGGATCTGGGCCTTGTAGGGGCTCGCGCCGCCTTCTTCGTCGGTGATGCCCAGCACTTCCTTGATTGCCTTGATCAGTTCTTCCTTGTCCATGCCGGACGCGCCCTGGATGTTGGGGATCTGGTTGATCACCAGGTCGCGCAGCTCCTTGGCGGTCATCTTGTCCAGGGGTTTCTTGAGATCGAGCGTGATGTCGGCCATTGTCCGCCTCCAAGTGGAATGTGTGTCACCTGCCGGGGCCAAACTGGCGGACGTAGGCCGCGTACGAGCGCCCCACGGCGGTGTTCGGGTCCAGGCTGAGTTTCCCAAGGGAGGCGATGCGGGGCGCGGGGAGCCGCCAGAAGGCGGGGGCCGAACCGGGCAATGCGTCCAGAGGGGTCTTGCCCTGTAGCAGGTCGAATTGCACCTTGTCAAAGACTTGTTGGCCGAGAAACCCGTTGACCGCTTCCAGGATCGCCGGGGCGTCGTAGTGGCTCTCCTGCATGGCCAGGGAGTCCTCCACGCCGGCGAGCAGCGTGGCGCGCCGGTGTCCCAGGGGGTGGGCGTAGGGGGCCACGTGGCCCAGCACCTCGCGCCAGCGCGGCCAGAGCATGGCCAGCCGGAAGCCCAGGGCCGCGTCGGAGCGGCTGGCAAAGGCCACGATGAGCTCCCCCAGGTGGCGCATCAGAGCCTGGCCTTCTCCGCCACGTCCTCGAGCATCTCCTCCTGCGTCGCCGCCAGGGGCAGGATGAAATGGGCCGCGCCGAAAAACACGGGCTCCATGCGCTCCACCCGCGCGGCCAGTTCCTCCAGGCGCGAGAGGTCGCCCAGGCTGCGCGCCAGGATCGGGGCAACGCTCATGAGGTAGAACACCTTGCCCGAGGCGCGCAGGGCCTCGGGCGCCCCCTCCTCCAGGAGCAGGGAGTCCCCGGTGACGGCCACGGCCAGGCCGTTCCCGGCGAGGGCCTGCTCCAGTTGGCCGCGCGTGGCGGCCTCCGCGCAGTCCAGGCCCAGACGCAGCGCGGCGGCCCGGGCCAGCGAGCGCCTGCCGCTGCCCTCCAGCCCCACGAAGAAGAGGTTGCCGGACGCTCCGCCGATGGCCGCCCGCGCGGCCGCGCTGGAGAAGGTGGCGGACTTGTCGGGCTCCTGCACGTCGAAGCGTTTGCGGATGGGGTTCTTGGGGCGCATGGGGGCGGTGTAGCGCGTGCGCGGCGAAAGGGAAAGCCCGGGGAGCGGGGCTTCCCGTGAGAAGGTCCGGCAGGGCGGCCTCCGGGGGCAGCGGTGCCGCGCCGACGGCGGAGGGCGGCCCGGGGAGCGCGGCGGCCGGGCGTCGCGCGGGGGCGACGTCCGGCCGGGAGGGCGGTCGCTAGTCGTACTTTTTGGCGTAGTCCGCGTCGTTGTAGAGCGATTCCCCGTACTGGGCCTTGCCGAAGCCGCGGATGATGTCCTGGCCTTCCTTGGAGGCCACGAAGTCGATGAAGGCCGCGGCGGTGTCCGCGCCGGGCGTCGCGCCCTTGGGCTGCGCCAGGGCGTGGTAGGTGTTCACGAGCATCTTGTCGCCTTTGAAAAGGATGGCGAGCCTGGGCATGTTCTTTTGTTCGGCCACCCAGGTGGAGGAGTCGGTCATGGAGTATCCGCCCTCGTCGTTGGCGCGCTTGAGGGTGGCGGTCATGAAGTCCTTGGTGACGATGTACCAGGCGCCGGAGGGCTCGATGCCCGCCGCCTTCCACACGGCCGCCTCCTTCTGGTGGGTGCCGGAGTTGTCGCCGCGCGAGAAGAACCTGGCCTGCTTCGCGGCAATGGCCTTGTAGGCCTCCACGGCGGAGGCGAGTCTGGCGATGCCCGCCGGGTCGGCGGCGGGCCCCACGATGAAGAACTCGTTGGAGCCGATGAGGGTCTTCTTCACGGCCCAGCCGTCCTTGACGGCCTGGTCCACCTTGGCCGGGGCGTGCACCATGACCATGTCCACCTGTTTGGCCAAGGCGCGCCTCGTGCCCGTGCGGGAGCGCGAACTGGCCAGGGAGGAACA
>NZ_JBZVFJ010000236.1:0-3339 GCF_058402725.1 Fundidesulfovibrio sp.
TGGCCACAACCCACCGCGTGAAACAGGCCGACCCGTTGCCGCAGAGTTCGCAGAATGATCCGTCGCTCTCAAAATGGGCTGATGAAATGTCGGACAACCCGCCCGTTTCGCCATCCTTGCAGGCGAATATTACGCCGTCGGCCCCCACGCCGGTGTGCCGGTCACAAATTGCCTTCGCAAATGCGGATGAACGGGCGACATTGCAGAGCATTGTGTCAAACCGCCCAGAAAGATTGTTTATGCAGACAAAATCGTTCCCGCAGGCAGTGAGCTTTGTAAACTCAATTTTTTCGTTTTCTTCAAAAAATTTCATGACAACACATTTTACACAACAACTCCCCTTTTATCCAGTTGCGGATAGAACAAAATCCTAAACTTCACTTTAAAAGGCCAAAAACGCGCTGGGTGGCATGGTCAGCCAACGCGTTTTTGGATTGATAGGTTTCTTAAAAATTTATAAAAAGATTCTTCATTTTGATTTACCGCGCCCGACTAACAGCCTTATAATATCTCTACCAAAACATTGGGGCCAGCAGCCGGGGCTTATTTTCAGAACAAAACAGATGGTCGACATGACCGTCGCTACGAGACTGAAAGAGTTCTTGTTTGTTTCACTGAAACAAACAGCATGTATCCCCCAAAAAATAAGGTTTAAATTATATTGGATAAGCGAGAGGACTAGACAAATGCAACTTGCTCGATTTGAAATCTTTGTCCGTGAACTCAAAGAGAAATGTAATTTTCCAGGCTCTGTGCGGTCAAAGCAAGTCTACCGCCGGTTCTCAAACATCTGGTATAATGATACACGCACTCAAATTCTGGACGAGCCTCTAGTAATACTACTTGAAAAAACCCTAAATGCCAAAAACTACTTGCGTGAGCGAAGCTCTTCTGAGACCTTTTTCCCCGTACTGGAGCTGGAAGCTGTAGTGGTTACTAAGAGTAACTCGGCGATGCGTAAATCAACCAGCGACCGCATTTTGAAAGATATAAAAGATAGCTATCGGCATGCAATACATGAGTTTGATGCCTCTCATGATGGTCTGACTGGATTACTAAACGCAAAATCCTTTGATAAGAAGCTATCAGAAGCTGTGTTATGTCTTAAAAGTGATAATATGGACACTGAGCAGTCGTTAACTAACTTGGCAGCAAAGCACAAAGTTGCCGTGGTGTCTCTTGACATCGATCATTTCAAGCAGGTTAACGACTCGTATGGTCATGGCTACGGTGACGTGGTTCTCTACTGCTTCGCGAATCGTCTTGAAACAATGCTTCTTTCTCTTCGTGCAGAGTACGCTGATTGCTCTCTAGTTCTAGGACGCACAGGAGGTGAAGAATTCATGGTCGTTATCAGTGGACGTGTTCATGAGACCGCGGCGAGTGAAATCGCAGAAAAGCTTTGTAACGCTATAGCCAATGAAGTCCTTCCTTCTGAAAATGAATGGCTGTCGATGCCTAGCGAGCTCAAACCCAAGGCGTTTAATCTACCACATATTGCAGAACGAAAGATCACGACGAGTGTCGGGGTATCATCGATCGAGTCCTCACGACAAACACTTGACGACCGGGCTGTCTGCAGTTCGCTAAAGCGCGAGGCAGACGCAGCCCTATACCGCGCCAAGGCAGGTGGCCGCAACATCGTTCGCTGCTTCCCAGAGATCCGGGATAAACATGGCGCAGTACTAGAACACCATAGAGGTACGGATGTCGTAGTGATTGATATAGGGACGCAAGTTAATGTTAGTTCTGGTCAGGAATTCATGGTATTCCACCCTGATTTTGTTGGGGGCCATCCATTCGTGTATCACGACGGACGTTCGCAAAAAACGTTGGGCTACTATCCGCGTCAATCTTCGGGGCGGATTGTGGTTTTCGACGCACAGGCGGAAATCTCGTTCTGCACTGTCGCCAAGAATAGTACACACGATATCTTTCCTGTTGGTGCCCTTCTTGAATTCATTCCCGTTGGATCAATAAGCCATCTAATCTCACCACAGGCTGGAACCCTACTGGATGCCGTAAGACTAGTTGATGTCGGTCATTTTAAAACAAGCATCACTAGTGAGGTAAAGAAAAATAATATTGTGAATGTTATGGTTTTCACGCTACTCAATAGTTTGGAACTTGAAAAATCACGAGGGGCAGCATTCGCCAACAAGGCTTTAGCCGAACTGTTCAAGGCTATCGATGATAAATATCCGATAATAGCAAACACCACGCAGACGGGCCCTACAATGCTGGCTGTCTTTACAAAGAGTGAGCCATCCGAGGCACAGATGAAAGTTGCCCAATCTGTTCTTGATATGGCTGAAAAGCAATGTTTAGGACTTGCTCGTTTTGGTGCTGGCCTCTACTGTCCATCGCCCTCCGAAAACGATCCCAAGGCTGGTGCCTTCAATCCTCTGCATGCTCTCGATTTAGCTCGCTATGCGGCCGCAGCTATTGCTATGGATGGCCAGAATCGCCTTGAGGTGTTCTCCACTTCCACGGCGTCTAAGATTCTATTCCAACAACGAAGCCAGAATCACCACAAGGAAGGCATTTCTGACTACAAACGTTTGAAAGAATGCGGAGTTGAGGACGCCCGTTTTGAAAATCAGGGGGCGCTGTGCTATTTCGAAACAAATGAACCAGACTTTCCCCAAGCTCTCGCCGCTATTCAAAAAGCGAACGAACTTTTACCAGATGACCCTATCTTGATTGCTAATCTCGGGGTGATAGAATATGCGTCTGGCCATCCTCTTCAAGCCCACGATGCTTTTGAGAAAATCTATGTGGTTAATCCGAATTTCTCACTTCCTGATGTTTATCTTCGACCCCGAGCTCTTACGTCTTTTGAAAAGTTTCGTTCTAACCCAACAGCTTTAACTCGTGAGACTGTAGAGGAACGTCTCCGTGCAGCTCTGGGAGCGCCAAGATTGGTCATAAAAGATATTGCCAACGATGCCGATATTAAAAACGCTCTGGCTGAAATAACGAGAGAAACTGATCTTGTGTCCAACAAAACTATAGTATAGTAGAGTAGGGGCGACCATAGCTGGCCATGCCACCCGACGAAATAAAAAATTCAGGCAAGCCTGAAATGCCAATTGCCAAATTTCAAATGCCGAATCGAAAGACGGGTGGCCACGAATCCCCATTCAATTCGGCATTTGGCGATTGGACTTTGGAATTATTCAAATTTGGCCGCAAAATCGTCAATTTTATGACATTTTTGTAATTTCCGACAAATCGGGGAAATTCTGGTCGATCAACATTTTATTTTGATTTTTGGGGTATTGCCTGTATACTGACGCATCGGTATCCGGTGTGTTGAAAGTTGTATTGTTTGTATTG
>NZ_JBZVFJ010000237.1:0-3336 GCF_058402725.1 Fundidesulfovibrio sp.
GAAACTCGTCGCGCACTTGTGTTGCCTCAGTGCGTGCACCAGGGTCGGGCGTGTGCGCGCGCGCGGCGGGGTCTCCGGACCGCGCGCGCGCGTGCGCGGGTGTGTGTGGGTGCTGGCACGCGCGGTTCCGCGGCGGCGGGCCGCGCGGCGGCCGCGCGGGGCGGCGCCTTGTGGGCGGGTCGGCGACGAATGGCGGCCGATGTGACGTGCGCGCGCCTTGCCCCTCGCCTCGCTCCCCCCGCGTGCAGGTGTAGAGCGCGTGACCAGCCATGGGCAAGGAGAAGAAGCACATCAACCTCGTCGGTGCGTGCGCGGACCCGGGCGGCGAGCGGGAGGACACGCGCGGACCTCGGGGCGTGTGCGCGCGCAATCGGGTGGTGGGAAAGCGCGCCCGCCGCGTGGCGCGCGTTGCGCGGCCCGAGCGTGTCCCGCCGGCGGCCCCGCGCGCGCGGCACCCCCCGCCCTCGCATGAGGGACGGGAGGGACGAAGGCGGCGGGGGTCGGCGGGCGCGGGTCGGCGCGCGGGGGACGCGCCCGGGCCTTCGCGCGCGATTGGATGGCTGGAATCGTCTCGCCCCCTTCCTCTCCGTCTCGCGCGCATCTCCAACGCCTCTCCGCCCTCCTCCCCCCTTTCTCCCCTCTCTGTC
Organism: Fundidesulfovibrio sp.; assembly: GCF_058402725.1. Taxonomy (NCBI): domain Bacteria; kingdom Pseudomonadati; phylum Thermodesulfobacteriota; class Desulfovibrionia; order Desulfovibrionales; family Desulfovibrionaceae; genus Fundidesulfovibrio; species Fundidesulfovibrio sp. The sequence goes on from NZ_JBZVFJ010000237.1 coordinate 648, forward strand.
CGCAGTCATCGGCCACGTCGACTCTGGCAAGTCGACGACGACCGGCCACCTGATCTACAAGCTCGGTGGCATCGACAAGCGGACCATCGAGAAGTTCGAGAAGGAGGCGGCCGAGATGGGCAAGTCGTCCTTCAAGTACGCCTGGGTGCTCGACAAGCTCAAGGCGGAGCGCGAGCGCGGTATCACGATCGACATCGCGCTGTGGAAGTTCGAGACGCCGTCGTACGAGTACACGGTCATCGACGCCCCGGGCCACCGTGACTTCATCAAGAACATGATCACGGGGACGTCGCAGGCCGACGTCGCCATGCTCGTCGTGCCCGCCGCGCGCGGTGAGTTCGAGGCCGGCATCTCGGCCGAGGGCCAGACCCGTGAGCACGCGCTGCTCGCCAACACCCTGGGTGTGGAGCAGATGTGCGTGTCCGTCAACAAGATGGACGCCACGGAGCCGCCCTTCTCCAAGGACCGCTTCATCGAGATCGTCAAGGAGGCGGCGCGCTTCCTCGAGAAGATCGGCTACAAGATGCCGTCCTACATCAAGGTCGAGGAGAAGGACACCAAGGTCGACGAGGGCGAGCTCCTCGGCAAGGGCCAGTTCAAGTACGAGGAGAAGGAGGGCAAGGACGGCAAGAAGAAGCAGATCAAGCACGTCCGCTTCGTCCCCATCTCTGGCTTCGCCGGCGACAACATGATCGAGAAGTCCGACAACCTCGGCTGGTGGAAGGGCCCGACCCTGATGGAGATCCTCGACACCATGATCGAGCCCAAGCGCCCGACGGAGAAGCCCCTCCGCCTGCCGCTCCAGGACGTCTACAAGATCGGCGGCATCGGCACCGTGCCCGTGGGCCGCGTCGAGACCGGCATCCTCAAGCCGGGCATCACCGCCTACTTCGGACCGGCCGGCGTGACCTCGGAAGTCAAGTCGATCGAGATGCACCACGAGTCCGTCCCGGAGGCCAAGCCCGGTGACAACGTCGGCTTCAACGTCAAGTCGCTCGCGGTCAAGGACCTCAAGCGCGGCTTCGTCGCCTCGGACATCAAGAACGACCCGGCGTACGGCTGCGACACCTTCGAGGCCCAGGTCATCGTCATGAACCACAAGAACATCTCCAACGGCTACGCCCCGGTGCTCGACTGCCACACCTCCCACACCGCCTGCAAGTTCGAGACGATCCTCGAGAAGATCGACCGCCGCACCAACAAGGCCGCGGAGAAGGAGCCCAAGGTCATCAAGACCGGTGACGGCGCCCGCGTCGTCATGCGCCCGCAGCGCCCGATGGTCGTCGAGACCTTCAACGAGTACCCGCCGCTCGGCCGCTTCGCCGTCCGCGACATGAAGAAGACGGTCGCCGTCGGCATCATCGAGAAGGTCACCAAGAAGGAGAAGTAAGTCGCGAACCACACCGAGACCCCGGAAGACGGGCGCGCGTCCGCCGAACGACGCCGCCGCGAACTCGCCGCGCCCCGAGGTGTCAAGGCGTCCCGGAGATGCCTGGGGGGGAGCGGGGGGCCGTGCCGCAAGGCGCGTCCCCGCCCCCCGCCACGCTCCGGGCGCCGATGGCTCGGGGCGGTGCCTGCTCCGCGGCGGATGGCGTGCGGGTCCAACGGACGCGCGCCCGAATGCCGGGCCACTCATCGTGGGGTGCCAAGGGGAGGGTTGCGTGTTGGGACCTCTCCGGCTCCTGCGCGCGTGGGGGCCGTTCCTTGCCAGAGGAGCGGCCCTCGTGTGTGCGTGGAGGCGGTCAGGACCCCCCTCGCCAGGCGCCAGCGATTCCTTTTTGTGCGACTCCCTCGAGCCACGACCCCAGTGAAGAGAGAGAATGAGGCACACAAAACCAAAAAGTATGAGTGGAGCAAGACCGCAAACGCACGCACACACACACACACACACCTCGGGTTCGTTCCTCCTCGCACTTCGCGGCCCCGGGTCGCAGTGGACCGACAGCAGAAATGGCGGCCGCCCTCGACGCCGCCCGCGAGAAGCTCCGCTCTCCGGACACTCTCACCCAACGGTGAGTGAGACCGGCCGACCGACCGACCGACGAGGAGGAGGACGAAGGAACTTCGCACGTCGTCGTCGTCGTCGTCGTCGTCGTTCTTTCTTTCTTCTTCAACTCGCTCTCTCGCTCGCACGCGCAACCCCGGCTCCAACTCCTTTCCCAGGGACGGCGCGGACGACGCATATGACGTCTGGTATGCGGCCGCGCGCGAGCACGCGCGCCAGACCCTCGAGGGCGGCGCGCCAAGGATGCGCGACCTCACCGTCGAGGTCCTTGACCTCCTCCTCCGCCACACGCAGCCCCTCCTCGCCGACCCGCGCGCCGACGAACACACCTGCAGGTACGCAGTCCACACTCCATTCGCTCTGGAACCGCACCCCTCCCGTCCCTCCCCCCGCATCGCACTCACACAACTCACCCTTTCCCCGACCCTTCCGCGACCTGGACCCTCGTCTCCCCCAGCACGCTCTGCCAGAACGCCGCCCGCATCCTGGAGCTCCTGCGCACCAAGCCCAAGTTCTCCCTCCTTCTCCTCCAAGAACCCGACCTCCTCCGACCCCTCGCCAACGCCGTCCTCGCCGGACCCGCCGCCATCGTCCGCGCCTCGCACCTCGCACTCGAGCGCCGCCGCGCCGCCCTCGGCCCCATCACCGCCCTCCTGAGCCTCTGCGACGCCCTACGGCGCACAC
>NZ_JBZVFJ010000238.1:0-3264 GCF_058402725.1 Fundidesulfovibrio sp.
TCCCCGACCCCAGCCGCACAGCCGTGCATCCCTGAAGCCGAGGCCAACGAAGAACCGTAAGCCCGGCTGCCGCTGCGCCGGGACGCCCGGTACGGTGGATCGGTGCGGCAGGGTGGCCGGGGGAGGAGCCTTCGACGGCCAAAGGGCTTCGCCCTCTGGACTCCCAAGTTGCATCGCGGGCTTCACCGGCTACGCCTTCGTCTCCAGCACAGCAGCACGGTCTTGTCCGGTGAAGCCCGCGAAGCAATCGCCTGACAGCTTGTTAATGGGATGGCCCCGCCCCCCTTGGAGGCATACGACCTCCGGGGTGAGCTAAACCCTAAATGGAGGGCGCCTCTTCCCCGACCCCAGCCGCACAGCCGTGCAGGCGTACCGCGTTATTTCCCGCCGCCTGACTTGCCGTGCTTGTGCGCAGCGAGCTTTGCTTCCAGGTCGGCCACGCGTTGCTTGAGCGCTTCCACGTCTTCCACGCGGGCCAGGCCGAGGCGTTCCAGCAGGGCGTCCAGTTCGGCTTCGCCGGCGTCGGCGGCATCCTGGGCTCCGGCTTGCGCGCCCTGGGCCACGCGGGTGAGCACGCCGCGCAGGTGTTCGCGGAGTTCTTCCAGGGGGAGGCCGTCGGAGGAGACGGGCGGGGTGAGGGCGTCCATGATCTCGTCCTTGAGGAGCAGCCCGGCCCCGAGTCCGGTATAGAAGCCTTTCTTCAGCAGGTCTTTCATGATGGTCTCCGTTCCCGCTAGGTGTCGCGGAACATCTTGAAGGTGATGAACACGCCCAGGAGCCCCGACAGGGCGAAGCCGGCAAGGCCGAAGGCGGGCATGCCCCACACCTGCGGCCCCAGGCCCGAGTCGAAGACCAGGGCAGAGCTGACGGCCAGGGCCGCAGTGACCAGCGCCCCCCCCAGACGGTTGCCGATCTGGCGGAAGGTGGCGGGCATCCTGCCGAAATCGTGCTGTTTGAGTTCCACGCTCAGCTGACCGGCCCCGAGCTTGCGCAGCACGGCGTCGGCCCGGCGCGGGAAGGCGGCCAGGATGCGTCCGGCTTCCTCCAGTTCGGTCCAGAGTGAGCGGTCCGAGAGGCCGGGGATCAGTCGGCGCAGGGTCTGGGCCTGTGCGAGACCCGAGAGGTTGGCGGTCGGGTCCAGCTGCGGCCAGAGGCACTTGAGGGCGGCCTCGGTGGCCAGCATGGCCCGGGCCACCAGCACGAAGTCCGGCCTGGGGGAGAGACCGTGCTCGCGGCAGACGTTGGTGACCTCCAGCATGTGGCTGCCCAGCAGCCCGCCGCCGCAGGGGGTGCGGAACTTCTGCATCACGAACATCAGGTCCGATTCCAGGCTCAGCACGTCCAGGTCGGGCGGCGCGGCGAAGGACATCTCTTCGACCACGCGCGCCAGCCGCGCGGGGTCGTTTCCGGCAAGGGCGATCACGCAGTCGCCCAGGGCGGAACGCAGGGCGGGGGCCAGGCGGCCGCACATGCCGAAATCCAGGTAGCACAGGCGGGCGCGGCCCACCACGCGGAGGTTGCCCAGATGCGGGTCGCCGTGGAAGAAGCCTTCCAGCATGATCTGGCGTACGGCCGCCTCCAGGCCCAGTTCGGCCAGTTCGCGGCGCTCCTCGGCCGTGCCCAGAAAGCCGTCGAGCCTGTCGCCCTCCACGAAGTCCATCACCAGCACGTCGGGGCGCACCCTGTCGGTGTGCGGCCTCGGGGCGAAGATGCGGGGATTGTCCCGGAACAGCTCGTTGAAGGCCAGCATGTTCACGGCTTCGTTGGTGAAATCCAGCTCGCGGCGCACGTTCTTGCGCAGCTCCCGCACCACCTCGACCGGGCGGAACGGGCGCACGGCGGGTGCGCGCTCCTCCAGGAGTTCGGCCAGGAACTCCAGGATGTCCAGGTCGGCCCGGAGGGTGTCGGCCACGCCGGGCAAGCGGACCTTCACGGCAACCAGTGAGCCGTCGTCGGCGCGCCGGGCGCGGTGAACCTGCGAGACCGAGGCCGTTGCCACGGGCAGGTGCTCGAAATCGCTGAACAGGTCCTGCAGGGAGCGCCCGAAGGCCTCCTCGACGGCGGCCCGGATCACCGGGAACGAGGCGGGGGGCAGGTTTTCCTGGAGCGTCTTGAGCTCGTCGCACAGCTCCGTGGGGATCATGTCCGGGCGCATGGAGAGGATCTGGCCGATCTTCACCGCCGTGGGCCCCAGTTCCTCGGTGATGAGCTTCAGGCGCTTCCATACGGGCAGTGGAACCACGGGAGGGCGGCGCTTGCGCCAGAACGGGACGCGGCGCAGGCCCAGGCGGTCGAGCAGCTCCTCGAAGCCGTGGCGCGCCAGCACGGAGACGATGATGCGCAGGCGGTTGGCCGAAGCCAGCGGCGTGTAGCGGATGAGGGTCGAGACGTTCATATCACCCGGCTGATAGCCCGGAACATCGTGCGAAACAAGGCCGCCGGATCAGCCGCCGGCGGCGCGCCGATCCCGCAGGACCTCTTCCGCCAGGCCGAGCACCATGCGGAAGGGCACGCGCTCGAAGAGCCCGAAGGCCGGATGGTCCTTGAGGCGGACCGTGGCCGGGCTCGCCAGACCGCAGAGGAAACGCGCCAGACGCCGGGGGGTGTCCAGGCGGTCCAGCCGTTCCTCCAGCAACGCCTCCAGCTTGGCCAGGGAGCGCCTGCGCGGCGCGCGCGGAACCAAGGCGGGAGGTCGGCACGGCGGTTCGCCCAGGCACGGCCCGCAGTGGCCGCAAGGGCCGCGCTCCTCTCCGAAATAGCCAAGCAGCGCCCGCGTGAGGCAGTTGGGCTCCCCGGCCAGGTCCATCATCTGGCGCACGCGGGCAAGCTCCCGGTTCTCGCGTTCCCCGAAGCGGCGCATCAGGTCGCGCACCAGGTCGTCCAGGGACTCGGGACGCCTGACCACCCGGTAGCGCTGGCGCGTGCCGCTGGCCTTGAGGTCGATGTCGCCCCGGGTGTGCAGGTACTCCAGGGCCGCCACGATGCGCTCCCGGGGCTCTCCCGTCCTGACGCCCGCGTCCTCCACGTCCAGACCGAAGCTGCCGCCGCGCTTCTTGCGGCAGCACGAGAGCACCGAGCGCAGGAACGCCTGGCGCGGCGCGTCGAAAGGGGCCAGCATTTCCGAGGACGGCTTGTTGGGCGTGAGCGAGTAGTCCGTGAAGATGTGGCCCAAAGCGCGCACGAAGCCGTCCAGCTCCAGGTAGGTGAGCAGCGTGCGCACCACCAGTTCCCGGATGTCGTGCCGGTTGGCCAGTCCCGCAGGCG
>NZ_JBZVFJ010000239.1:0-3254 GCF_058402725.1 Fundidesulfovibrio sp.
TCCCCTTCTGGAGAGCTTCGAGGGGTTGGCCGCGCGTGCCGCCTCCGATCTCCCTCGAGGCCTCGCAGGTGAAGCGCGGGGGCTCCTCCGGCAGGCCAATGCCCTGGTGTTCTCCCGTCTGGACGGCCCTGCACGGCTGCGCGTGGCCCGTGGCAGACGCCTCCTGCGCCGGAGCGCGGCGGGATGCGCCGCCGTGGCGGTCCTCGCCCTGGCCCTGTTCCTGGCGGCCCCGGTCCTGGAACGCGTGCGGCTTGATTATCTGCGAGACAACTTCGTCCACGATTTCGTGCGCGACGCGTCACTGCCACCTGGCCTGCGCATCGCCGGGGTCTACGGCCCAGAATCCCAGGGGGATCGCGCCTGGCGCTGGGGCTGGGGCACGCGCACCATCATCGCCCTGGAGTTGAAGAGCCCGCGCGACGTGCGCCTGGACTACAAGATTTCCAATCCCATGGATGGCCAGCGGCTCAGCTTATCCTTCAACGGCGAAACCCTGGCCGACCATCCCGGCCTGCGCGGTGTCAAGGAGTTGGCCCCCAGCGCTGAGGGCACCCTGAAGTTTCGCGGAAAAACAGGGCTCAACGCCATCGTTATCGAGCACCCCCTGGTGAACCACTTCACCTTCACGGGCGACGACACGCCCCTCAGCGTGGCCTTCCTGGAGCTGCGCCTTTCGGCTGGGCTGGGAGTGTGGCGATGACCCCGGCGCTTCGCCCGAGCCCCCGGGAAGCCCTGGCCTGCCTGGCCGCATCCTGGCTGGCGCGCACGGCATGGGAGGCGGCGGGGGCCGTGGTCCCGCTGGGCGCGGCGGGGCTCCTCGCCTTGGCGGCCCTGGGCGCGCTCCTGGCCAGACGCCTGCCGCCCGCACCCTCGAAGCTCGCGGCCGTGTCGCTCCTGGAGCGCGGCGCGGCGCTCCTGGCCCTGGCCGGGGCATGCCTCTTCGTCCTGGCCGGGCTGGACGGTCTGGCCCGGGTGGCCCTGGAGACGGCCTTCACTGCGTTCCATCCCTTCTCCGTCAACATCCTTGACGGCCGCGAGCCCGGCAAAGCCTGGTTGCTCCTGAACGGCCAGGGCATCTATCCCCCCCTGGACGGCCGCCAGCTTCTGGTGACGCTCTACAACCCGCTCTACCACCTGGTCCTGGCCGGACTCTACTCCCTGGGACAGGAGCTCTTCGCCACGGCGCGCCTTCTCAACGCCCTGCTGGCGGGCCTGCTCCTGGCCCTGATCTGGCGGCTGGGCTCGTCGCGTGGGGGATCGCCCCTGGTGGCCGCGCTCACGGCCCTGGCCCTGGCCCTCTCCGAGCCCTTCTCCTTCGCCCGTTTCACCCGCCCGGACATGCTGGCCTGGGTGCTGGCCTTCGGGGGGCTCCTCCTGCTGGAAACGGCCCTGGACCGCGACCGTGACGGCCGCCGGACCGCCCCCCTCGCCCTGTGCGCCGGATGCCTGCTCGCCCTGGCCTACCTGACCAAGCAGCAATCGCTCTCCTTCACCCTGGGCAGCGCGCTCTTCCTGTCGCTTTCGCGCCGCTGGCGGCTCCTGGCCCTGGCGGGGGGTGCGTTTTCCGTCCTGATCGCCTCGGCCCTGCTGGCGGAAGGCCTGGCCACCGGGGGCGATGTCTTCGCGCACACCATCGCCTATCCACGGCTTATCGCCGCCAACCCCGGGATCACGTCCCTCGGCCAGGGCGCATTCCGCCTGGCGGAGTTCCTGGCCGCCAACGGCAGCCTCTGCCTGGCGTGGCTGGCCTTCCTGCCCGGACGCATCCGGGAGCGGCGCTTCGAACTGGAGGAGGCCGTCTTCCTGGTCAACCTGCCCTTCCTCACAGTGCTGCTGGGCACCTGGGGGGCAGACGCCAACTATCCCCTCTCCGCCCTGGGGCTCCTGTGCGTGCTGGCGGCCCGCTCCCTGGGCCGCGCCACACGGCTCGGTCCGGCGGCCCAGGCGGCCTGTGCGGCAGCGCTGCTGCTGGCGCTGCCCGTCTCGCCGCCCGGACAATCCCTGGCGGCGCGGGGAGAGAAGCTTCGGCTGGAACTGGCCCAGGCACAGGACGCGAACAGGGAGCTTACCCGCGAAATCCAGGCGTCCCCCGGCCCCGTGCTGGCCGACATCGAGGGCGCTCCCTCCTTCCTGCGCCACGTCCCCCTGGAAAAGCTCAGGCTCTTCGACGCCGTGGAACTGGGCGCGCACGCCTGGGCCCTCGGCGAGACCCTGGCCGGACGGCAGCTTCTGGACGACATATCACGCAGGGCGTTCCCCCTGACGGTGCTGAGCCCCACCTTGCTCCCCAGGGAGTTCCGCAAGACCCTGGACCGCCACTACCAACACGCGTCCACCCTGGGATCGTTCAGCCTTTACAGGCCCAAGCCCGCCTTGGCCGTACTGGAACTCGCCTCGCTGGAGGGCGCGCCGCCGGAGAAACAGGGCGGGGCGACGCTGCGCGCCGGTGGGACAAAGAACCTGGAGCGCGTGCCCGGGCGCGACTGCTGGTGCGTGAGCGATCGCCACAGCGAGGGCGAGCTGCGCCTGGAGCTGGACGCGCCAGCCGGTCCCCTGGACTTCGAGGCCTGGTTTCACCTGATGAAGAGCAGCGGCTCCGGCGGATTCGAGGCTCTGCTCTCGGACGGAGCGGGCCAGCCTGCAAGGCCCCTGGCGGGCCTGGCCGAGGTGGGTGAGAAGAACTTCGACAACGTGATGGACGAACCGACCCGGCTCGCCTGGGTCTGTCCGGGCGGTCCCATGACGCTCACCCTGCGTCTCTCGGGCACGGCCGCCTTCTGCCTCAACGCGGCCAATCCCGCCTGGGTGGCCGTCACCCCCGCTCCCTGACTGCCCGACCAACAGGTCGATTTCAGCAGCCTTTTCAAAACACGCACTGCAAGGCGCGGATAAATGCCAAGCCCGAAGCGTTTTTCCCATAGGTGAGGGTTGGGCGTGAGGGTTTGGCTTTTTCCCTGCACCGCACCAGCGAGGATTGTTCAGGCTGCTGAGCTTTCTCAGAGCGGTTCAGAGGGCGCGGCCCCGGCCAGGGGCAGGCGCACCACGAAGCGCGCGCCCGTTCCCGGCGTGGTCTCCACGTCCATGCTGCCGCCGTGGTTCTCCGTCACGATGAAATAGGACACCGAGAGCCCAAGCCCCGTACCGACGCCCGGCGGCTTGGTGGTGAAGAAGGGCTCGAAGACCCGGCGCCTGGCCGCCGCTTCCAGGCCTGGGCTGTGGTCCTCCACGCTGCTAACGGCGGAATCGCCGTCGCG
>NZ_JBZVFJ010000240.1:0-3250 GCF_058402725.1 Fundidesulfovibrio sp.
GATGAAGTCCTTGGCCGCCGCCGTGGCCACCTCCAGGCCCTCGATGGCCGAGAGCACCGAGATGGCCGGGGTGATCACGCCGTCGCCGTAGAGCAGCGCCGCGCCGAAGGCGGCCATGAGCATCAGGTGCGGCCAGTGCCGCCCCTTGCTGGCGGGGCCGGAGCGCAGCATGGCCAGCAGGGCGAAGATGCCGCCTTCGCCCTTGTTGTCCGCGCGCAGGATGAACACCACGTACTTGAAGCTGACCACCATGGTCAGCGACCAGAAGATCAGCGAGAGCACGCCCAGCACGTTGCCCGGCGTGACGGCCACGGCGTGTATGCCGTGGAAGCATTCCTTGACGGTGTAGAGGGGGCTGGTGCCGATGTCGCCGTAGACGATGCCCAGGGCGGCCAGGGCCAGGGACGCGGTCTCGCGCGGGGAGCAGGCCCCGTGGCCATGGGCCGGGCCGTCCCCCGGCAGGGAACAGGAAGACATGGAAACCTCCGGAAAAAGGGGCCAGGGCGGCCCCCGCGAGGCGGAGGTCTCCCCTTCGAAGCCTGCGAGGTTAGCTGACGGGCTCGGGCCGAAAGGTGCCCTACGCGTTGCCGCGATGCGCCCCTGCCGCCCGGGAGGTGAAGCTCCCGCGCGGCGTGGTGGTTCCCCCGCTCCCGCCCCGGGCGGGATTCGGCTGCATGTCCCGGCGTCTACGCCCGGGCCGGTCGGCTGTCAACGAAACGGAGGTGTCCAAGGTTTGTTTTCCGTGGTAGGGAGGAATCAAACATCGCGACGGAGGCGATTCATGAACGTGCTCATCGTCTATTATTCCATGTACGGACACATCCACGCCATGGCCCAGGCCGTGGCCGCCGGCGTGGCCGAGGTGGAGGGCGCCAGCGCCCTGATCCGCCGCGTGCCCGAGACCCTGCCCGACGAGGTTCTGTCCAAGATGGGCGCCCTGGAGGCCCAGAAAGCCCAGGCCCACGTGCCCGTGTGCACCCTGGAGGAGTTGGCCGGGGCCGATGCGATCATCTTCGGCACGCCCACGCGCTTCGGCAACATGTGCGGCCAGATGCGCCAGTTTTTGGACTCCACGGGCCAGCTGTGGATGCAGGGGGCGCTGGTGGGCAAGGCGGGCTCGGTGTTCGCCAGTTCCGCCACGCAGCACGGCGGGCAGGAGTCCACCATCCTCACCTTCCATGTCACGCTCCTGCACCAGGGCATGGTGGTGGTGGGGCTGCCCTACGCCTACCAGGGCCAGATGGGCGTGGAAGAGGTGAAGGGCGGCTCGCCCTACGGGGCCACCACCATCGCCGGGGGCGACGGCTCGCGCCTGCCCTCGGACGCCGACCTGGCCGGGGCGCGCTGGCAGGGCCGACACGTGGCCCAGATCGCCAGGAAGCTGGCCGGATAGAAGCTCGAAGGGCCGGGGGATCGCTCCCCCGGCCCGGCTGAAGGATGGTCCCCCGGCCGCTCGCGCGCTGCGCGGACGCACGGGGGAATCGCGCGTCAGGCGATCTCGTCCAGGACCTTCACGTCCATGGACTCGATGAGCTCCGGGGCGTCGGCCCGCCAGGCGGCGATGTGCTCCGTCTCCAGGTGGGACTGGAGCAGCGCCCGGCTCTCCCAGGCCTCCACGAAGACGAAGACGCGCGGGTCGTCCTGGCTTTTGTGCAGCACGTAACGGATGCAGCCCCTGTCCGCGCGCGAGGGCGCTACGAGCGCGCGCAGGCGGGCTTCCACGGCGGCCTCGCATCCGGGCCTGGCGACCACGGTGGCGACCACGGCGACGGGCTTCACGGCCGCCTCCTTACGCCCCCGCCGCGTAGGGCAGCGGCGGGTAGGAGTCCTTCACCGGGGCCAGGGCCGCGCCCATCCAGGCGATGGTCTTGCCCAGGTGGCGCATGTTGCGCATGGCCTCGTCGTCTCCGGCCACTTCGCCGGGCTCCAGGCCGTTGCCCCGGTTCCAGTAGATGGACCCGGGCACGATCATGCCCGACATCAGGTACATGTGGTTGATGGTGTCGAAGACGTGGATGGCCCCGCCCCGGCGCACGGCCACCACGGCCGCGCCGATCTTGCCGCCGAACTTCCCCCCGTTGGCCAGGGCCACCAGGCCCGCGCGGTCCAGGAGGGCCTTGAGCTCGGCGGTCACGTCGGCGAAGTAGGTGGGCGAGCCCAGAATGATGGCGTCGGCGGCCAGGAGCTTCTCCATCACCTCGTTGAAGCGGTCGTTGTCCACGGCGCAGCGCAGGTTCTTGTTCTCGAAGCACTTGTAGCAGGCCATGCAGCCGCGGATCTTGCGCCCGCCGATCTGCACGTACTCGGTGTCCCAGCCCTCTTCCCCAAGGGATTCGAGGGCCTTGCGCAACAGGATCTCGGTGTTGCCGCCCTTGCGGGGGCTGCCGTTCACGGCGACGACTTTCATGGATGCTCCTCCTCGGATGGGGGCTTGACGCCCGGTGTATGAGGCTCCTATGGTCCGTTTGCGCGTTTTGCGCAAGTACGGTCCGGATTGTACCATACTATCAGGAAGTATAGCATGAAGACTGCCATCGCGCCCTGCGCGGTCAAGGAACTGGGGGGCAAGCGCTACCGCTGCTTTTTCGAGCTGACGCTCCTGGTGATGGGCGGCAAGTGGAAGCCCATCGTGATCTACCACCTGGGACGCGCCGGGGTGATGCGCTTTTCGGAGCTGCGCCGCTCCATGGCGGGGGTCACGGAGCGGATGCTGGCGCGCCAGCTTCGCGAGCTGGAGGCCGACGGCGTCGTGACGCGCACGGTGTTCCGGGAGGTGCCCCCGCGCGTGGAGTACGCGCTCACGGACCTGGGACGGGGCCTGGTGCCCATCCTGGAGGAGCTGCGCGACTGGGGCGCGGCCTACGAGCAGGCCATGGACGCCGAGGGCCGCTTCCGGGGGCAGGGCTACGAAAACCCCGTGCCGGGCCTGCGCTCGGCGGTGTGACGGGCGCGGGGGCGTTCGGTTGCCCTGCGTCGCGGTGCCGTCAGGGGGCTTGCACGATATCGACGTTCAGGCGCGCCTTTTGCTCCCGCAGTTCGTCCCCCACGTAATAGGTCAGTAGGATGGTCACGGGGCCGGTCAGGATTCCGCTCCATCCCCGTCTACCGATGACGAAGCCCTCCGCGCCCGAAGAGGTGGTGCGAGCGAGGCGTTCCCCGTGCTCAAGCACGTCCACGCACCAGGTCTGGCAGTTGCGGATGACCTCGCTGTCCGAGCTGGTCGTTTTGGGCCAGAGGCGATGCGCGTCGC
>NZ_JBZVFJ010000241.1:0-3224 GCF_058402725.1 Fundidesulfovibrio sp.
GCCCTCCGCCGTGCCCCACGCCCGCCACCCCAGCCACCACGCCACGGGCAGGCGCGCCAGGTATTCGTCGCGCCCGCCCAGCGCGAGGGGTTCAAAGGCTCTTTTCACGGTCGGTCCTTGGCTTGATCATGGAAAAACGCGCCCAGTCCCTGAAGCGGTACACCGCCAGCAGGGCCAGGGCCTGAAACACCTGGGAGACCAGCATGGAGAGCCACACGCCCTCCGCCGTGCCCCACGCCCGCCACCCCAGCCACCACGCCACGGGCAGGCGCACGCCCCAGATGGACGCCCCGAACACGATGAGATTGTACACCGTGGCCCCGGCCCCGGTCAAAGCGCCCGCCAGGATCATCCCGGTGCAGGTGAAGGGCACGGCCAGCAGGTTGTAGACCAGGTAGAGACGCGCCTCGGCCGCCACGCCCGCGTCCGGGGCGAAGGCCGCCGAGATGGAGGGCAGGAAGGGCCACAGGCCCAGGGCCATGAGGCTCATGGCCGCCACCCCCAGCCCCAGCACCCTGAAACCCATGCGCCGGGCCTCGGCCGGGTTGCCCTGGCCCAGGGCGTGGCCCACCAGGATGGAGGCCGACATGTTGAAGGCGAAGGCGGGCAGGAAGATGCCCGATTCCACGCGCGAGCCCGCCGCGAAGGCCGCCAGGGCCTCCACGCCCCCCGAGGGCAGCCCCCCCGCGATGGCCAGGAGCACCGTGTACCCCGAGTGCCACACCACCTGCATGAGCCCCGAAGGCCAGGCCACGCGGTAGACGTAGCGCCAGGCCACCCGCGTCCAGCGCCAGGGCGCGAGCATGGCCCGCGAGAGGATGCCCGCGCGGCGCAGCCACACCAGGTTGCAGCACAGCCCCAGGGTCATGGAGCCCACCGTGGCCCAGGCCACGCCGGACACCCCCAGGGCGGGCAGGCCCCACAGGCCCAGGCCCAGCCCGAAATCCAGCACTGCGTTGACCACGCACCCCACGCCCACGGCCAGGAGCGGGGCCATGACGATCTTGTGGGAGCGCAGCACCGCGTTGGACACCAGGAAGAGGTAGTTCACCGGCAGAAGCCACAGGAAGATGCCCAGGATCTCCCGCGTGGGGGCCAGCATCTCCCCCGGCACGTTGAGGAGCCTCAAGAACGGCCCCTCCAGGCCGAAGCCCGCCGCGAACACCGCCGCGCCCAGGCCCAGGCCCGAGAAGAGGCACAGCCCCGCGTAGCGCGCCGCGCGCAGCGAACGCCCCGCGCCCAGCGACTGCGTGAGCGCAGCCACCGAGCCGTTGGACACCGCGATGCCCACCGTGAGGAAAAGAAACATCGCCTGGCTCACCAGGCCCATGGCCGCCTGGGCCTCGCGCCCGATGCGCGCGCACACGGTCACGTCCGCCACCCCGATGAGGAACTGGAAGACCATCATCAGCAGTTGCGGCCAGGTGAGCGCCCAGATGGAGCGGTAGGGCCTTGCGAGATCGACGTTCACGGTCGAGCGGGGGTACGCCGCCCCGTGAAATCGGTCAACAGGGATTGCCCGAGGCCTTCAATTCTGTTAGCTGAAGCACACATATGTTAGAAACGGCATAGAAGGGGACTGCTCATGGACAAGGTGAATCCCACGCTGCGCCTGCACCTCTGGCTGGAGACCCCGGGGGGGATGCTCCTGGGCCTGGGGCGCGCGGAGCTGCTGCTGCGCATCCACGAGACGGGCTCGCTCAACCAGGCGGCCAAGGCCATGGGCATGTCCTACCGGGCGGCCTGGGGGCGGCTCAAGGCAACGGAGGAGATCGTGGGCGGAGGCCTGGTGGAGAAGACGCGCGGCCAGCGCGGCTTCGGGCTCACGGAGCTGGGGCGCGAGCTGGCCCTGGCCTTCCAGCGCTGGCACGCCGACGTGGAAGCCTATGCCCTGAAACGCGCGGCGGAAACCTTCCCCTGGCCGGTCAAGCCCTTCTCGGAGGTGGAACATACTCATGGATAGGACGTACTGCGGCCTTTCGCGCGAGGACTACCTCCAGCGCATCGTGGACTTCCACAACTACGCCGCCCCCGGGGTGATCGTGGGCGGCATGATGGTGGACGCCGCGCGCCGCCGCCTGCCCGAGGGCACGCTCTTCGAGGCCCTCTGCGAGACCGGGGCCTGCCTGCCCGACGCCGTGCAGCTCTTCACCCCCTGCACCCTGGGCAACGGCTGGCTGCGCCTGAAGGACCTGGGACGCTACGCCCTGACCCTCTACGACAAGTACACCGGCAAGGGTTTCCGCGTCCACCTGGACCCCGCCGCCTTCGCCTCCTGGCCGGAAATCTCGGGCTGGTTCCTCAAGACCAAGCCCAAGAAGGACCAGGACTCCGACAGACTCCGGGAGGAGATCTTCGAGGCGGGCGAGTCCCTGCTCGCCGTGCGCGAGGCCCAGGTGACCCCCGACTTCCTGGGCAAGCGCCCCAAGGGGAACATCGCCGTGTGCCCGCGCTGCGCCGAGGCCTACCCGTCCATGCACGGCCCGGTCTGCCTGGGCTGCGCCGGGCAGTCGCCCCTGGCCCGGACCAAGGCCCGTCCGCGCCTCACGGCCGTGCCCGTGGAGCAGGCCGTGGGCCGCCAGGCCCTGCACGACATGACCCTGGTGGAGCCCGGACGCTCCAAGGGCGCGGCCTTCGTCAAGGGCCAGACCCTGGACGCAGGCGACCTCTGCCGTCTCCAGCGCATGGGCCGCTTCCACGTCTACGTGCAGGACGCCGCGACCGGCGACGAGGCCTTCGTGCACGAGGACGACGCGGCTACGGCCCTGGCCGGGGCCGTGTGCGACAACTCCGGCATCGAGCCCGCCGGCGCCCCCCGCGAGGGCAAGATCACCCTGCTGGCCGCCCGCGACGGCCTCTTCCACGTGGACGTGGAGCGTCTGGCCGCCCTGAACTCCCTGGCCGACGTGGCCCTCTCCCTGCGCCACGACGCAAGCCTCGTGAAGGCGGGGGAACCAGTGGGCGGCGTGCGCGCCATCCCCCTCTACCTCGACCGCGAGCTCCTGGAAGACGCCCTGGGCCTGGCCGCCGGGGAGCCCCTGGCCAGCGTGCGCCCCCTGCGGAAAGTGCGCGCAGGGGCGCTCATCACCGGCACGGAGGTGTTCACCGGGCTCATCGAGGACAAGTTCGCCCCCGTGCTGGCGGCCAAGCTGGCCCCCTTGGGCTCCGGGCTGGCCGAGACCCGCTTCGCCCCCGACGACGCCGCGGCCATCGCCCGGGGCGTG
>NZ_JBZVFJ010000242.1:0-3222 GCF_058402725.1 Fundidesulfovibrio sp.
CTGGAAGGACATGCAGTTGTCCCAGGTGCGCAGGCGCGCGCCCTCGTTGCCCTGGGCCTCGTCGGTGACGTTGAAGCAGTAGCAGGTGGGGCACAGGTAGGTGCAGGCCCCGCAGCTCAGGCACTTGGCCGAAAGCTGGTTCCAGAACTCCATGTCGTCGAAGGCGTCCAGCAGGGCCTGGCGGGCCGGGGCCAGGTCGCGCGGGTCGTCCAGGGACTCGCGGGCCTTGGCGTGGGCCGCGGCCTCCTCGCCCTCGCGGCGGTCCGCCGGGGAGAAGAGCCCGGAGCCCACCAGGGCCGCCCCCTTCTCCGTGACGGCGCGGGCCACGTATCCGCCGGGAACCTGCGTGAGGAGCACGTCGGAGCCGTCCGGGTCGGCCGGGCCGGAGCCAACCCAGTGGCAGAAGCAGGCCGAACCGGCCTCGCGGCAGGCCAGGGTGACGAAGGCCGTGGCCTTGCGCCTGGCCGCGTAGTAGGGGTCGCTCAGGCCTCCGGCGTCGAAGACGCGGTCGTACACGGTGAAGCCGCGCGCACCGCAGGGCCTGGACCCGAAAACCACCACGCTCCCCTCGGGCAGGGTCTCCTCCACCTCCAGCAGGGGCTGGCCGGGCTTTTCGGGATCCTTCACGCGGCGGTAGCGCAGGAGCTCCTCGCAGGCCGGGAACACGGCCCCATTGGGCGGGACCGTGGCGTCGCGGGCGAGCTCCAGGGGCACGGCCGGGTCGTAGGGCTTGAAGACCACCGCGCCGCCCTCGCGGCGCGGGGCCAGCACCAGGCGCGCGGCCGAGAGTTCGGCCAGCCACGCGGCCAGGGACGCTTCAGGCAGGAACTTGGCCGGGTCCATCACCACCCCCGCTCGTTGATCTTGGCCTCTTCCACCTGGAAGGTGAACAGAGGCGGCACGGCCTGGGGATCGACCCCGGCCTGGTAGTCGAAGACGTCCTTGACCACGCGGTTGAGCTTGCGCCGCAGGGCCAGGATGGGAATGTCCACGGGACAGGCGCGCTGGCACTCGCCGCATTCGGTGCAGCGCCCGGCCAGGTGCAGTGCGTGGATGGCCTGGAACATGAGTTTCTCGCGCACGCCGTCCTCCTGGGAGACCCAGTGAGGATCGCGCGTCTGGGCGATGCAGTGGTCGCGGCAGACGCACATGGGGCAGGCGTTGCGGCAGGCGTAGCAGCGGATGCAGCGGTCCATGGCCTGGGCCCACCAGGCCATGCGCTCCGCCGGGGCCATGGCCTCGAAGCGCGCCATCTCGTCGGCGGCGGCGTCGCGGCCCTGGGCCGGAGGCAGGGGATCGCCCAGGAAGTGATCACTCACCAGGGCGTTGGGGTACTGGCAGTTCAGGCACTTGTCCGCGCAGGCCTCCTCCCAGGGCACGGCGGCCATGCCGTCGGGGGTGGTCACCTGCAGGGTGGCCCCGTCGCGCGCGGCAACGCTCACCTGGCCCAGATCGCCCACGCGCCCGGCCACCTTGGAGGCGTCGGCCACGCCCCGGCAGGGCATGGCGAAGACCACCAGCTCCTCGCGGCGCACCAGCTTCTCCTGGATCAACTCCACCACGGAGCGGCTGTCGCAGCCCTTGACCACCACGCCCACCTTGCGGCCCTTGAAGGCGGGAAGGTAGACGGCCGTGTTGGGCGCGTTGAACTGCCCCCACACCAGGTGGTCCACGTCGGCGGGCGTGCGCATGAAGAGCGGCGCGGCGGTCAGGGGCGACGGCCCCGGCTCCCAGCCGATGACGCAGTCGAGGCCGGGTAGCGCCTCGACGATCCGTTTTTTCAAGGCATCAAGCTCTTGCACTGTCGCCTCCCTTGCCGGACGCAAGGCTCCGGCGCGGCGCGAGGATGTCCCTGGCCGGGGAAGGCCCGAGGGCGTGGATCTGCTCGGTGAAGCGCGTCACCACCTGCTGCCAGCGCTGACCCTCCGAGGCCGAGACCCAGGTGTATTCGAAGCGCCCGGGCTCGAAGCCCAGCACCGGGAGCATGCCCTTGAGCACCTCCAGGCGGCGCCTGGCGTAGAAGTTGCCGCTGGCGTAGTGGCAGTCGCGCGGGTGGCAGCCCGAGACGAGCACGCCGTCGGCTCCGCCCAGGAGCGCCTTGACCACGAAGAGGGGGTCGATGCGCCCCGAGCAGGGCACGCGGATGATGCGCAGGTCCGTGGGCTGGGTGAAGCGCCCCACGCCCGCCGTGTCCGCGCCGCCGTAGGAGCACCAGTTGCAGAGAAAGCCGACGATGCGCAGCTCCCTGCCTGCTAGAACCGGCATAAGGCATCCACCTCCGCGAGGATCTGGTTGTCGGTGAAGTGTTCCAGCTGCACGGCCCCCTGCGGGCAGGTGACGGCGCAGATGCCGCAGCCCTGGCAGACCGTTTCGATCACCTCGGCTTTTGGCTGGCCCCGGAAATCGATCATGTGGATGGCCCCGAAGGGGCAGGTGGCCTCGCACTTGGCGCAGCCCACGCAGCGGGCCAGGTTCACCTGGGAGATCTGGGGGTCGCTCTCCAGCTGGGCCTTGGAGAAGAGCCCCAGCACCTTGGCGGCCGCCGCGCTGCCCTGCCCCACCGAGGAAGGAATGTCCTTGGGACCCTGGGCGCAACCGGCCAGGTAGACGCCCGCCGTGTTGGTCTCCACGGGGCGCAGCTTGGGGTGGCTCTCCATGAAGAAGCCGTACTTGTCGTAGGAAATGCGCAGCTTTTCGGCCAGGTGCGGCGAGCCCTTGGCGGCCTCGGCCCCAACGGCCAGCACCACCAGGTCGGCCTCCACCTCCACCTGCGCGCCCAGCAGGGTGTCGGCCCCGCGCACCAGGAGCTTGCGTCCCTTGGGGGTGATCATGGCCACGCGGCCGCGCACGTAGCGCGCCCCGTACTCCTCCATGGCCCGGCGGGTGAACTCGTCGTAGAGCTTCCCGGGCGAGCGGATGTCCATGTAGAACACCGTGGACTGGGAATCGGGGATGTGGTCCTTGGTGAGGATGGCCTGCTTGGCCGTGTACATGCAGCAGAAGCCCGAGCAGTACGGCCTGTCCACGGACTTGTCGCGCGAGCCAACGCACTGGATGAACACCACGCTCCTGGGCTCCCTCCCGTCCGAGGGGCGCTTCACATGGCCGCCGCTGGGGCCGGAGGCCGAGAGCATGCGTTCGTACTGGAGGCTGGTGATCACGTCGGGGTAGCGGCCGCCGCCGTATTCGCCGTATTTGGAGTGGTCGAAGAGGTCGAAGCCC
>NZ_JBZVFJ010000243.1:0-3201 GCF_058402725.1 Fundidesulfovibrio sp.
GTGGGGCGAGAGCCCTGCGCGGTAGACCCGGTCGGAGGTGAGGGCGTCGTACACGTCCAGCACCGAGAGGATCCTGGGCAGGCCGGAGATGCCGTTGCCCCTGAGGTTCCGGGGATAGCCCGTGCCGTCCTGGCGCTCGTGGTGGTCCCGCACGGCCTCGGCCACAGGTCCGGAAATCTGGCCCTGGTCCTGCACGTAGCGCCAACCCAGAACGGTATGGCGTTTCATCACCTCGAACTCCGCCGGGGTGAGCGACTGGGGTTTGGTGAGGATCTCGCGTGGAATCAGGCATTTGCCTACGTCGTGCAGGAGCCCGGAGAGTCCCAGCAGACGCTGTTTGTCCTCGCGCAGGCCCAGGTCGTGCCCGAAGAGCACGCCCAGGGCCGCCACGTTGAGGCTATGGGTGTAGGTGTAGTCGTCGTAGGATTTGAGGACGGAGAGCAGGCGCAGCACGCTCCGGTTGGACTTGGCCGTCTCCACCATCACGCCCACGATGCGGTTGGCCTCGTCCATGTTCAGGTCCTTGCCGGCCTCGGCCTGGGCCAGGAACTGGCGGGTGGACTCCATGGACTGCACGAAGAGCCTGCGGGCGAAGCGCAGGGTCTGCCCGGTGTCCCATTGGGGGGGCACTTCCTCCGACACGTCCTTGCAGACCGGGGCTTCTTCAGCGGGGGCGCAGGGTTCGGGCAGGGGATCGGGCTCCACGTCGAGGCCGCGGCTCGTGTCGATCTCCACGCCGGGCACGCCCAGGGCGCGCAGCTCCTCCACCTTGCGGGCGTCGCGCACGAGGCCGATGCGCGTGGTCAGGTAGGGATGCTTGAACCAGGAGAGCTCGAAGCCGTGCACGAACATGCCGGGCCGGAGCTTTTCCATCGGAATGCGCTTGAGGGCGCTCATCCATCGTTCCTCGGCGGCCTTGGCTTCGCGCTCACGGGGCGGGAGCGAACACGGCCTGGGGCGGCGGCATTTCGCTGGGCTCCACGGTGCGCTGGATCTCGAACTCCTTCCTGGAGAGCTCGCCGCAGAGCCTCCAGGTGTCCACGCGCCTGCGGTAAAGGGGTTTGCGGTCCTTGTCGCAGAACACCATCACCTCGGGGAAGAGCGGCTTGCCCGGCGTCTGGCGCGTCACCAGGGCGTAGCAGCCATTGCGCAGCTGCACCACGCTCATGGCCGGATAGACCCCCAGGCGTTTGATGAAGCTGTCCACAAGCTCCTCGGGCAGGGCCTGCCCGCGCAGGTTGAAGAGCGTGCGCAGGGCCAGGTGGCCGGAGATGCGCGGTCGGTAGACGCGGTCGGAGGTGAGGGCGTCGTAGATGTCCACCACGCTGATGATGGAGCTGAAGGGGTGGATGCCCCCCCGCGCGAGGCCCTGGGGATAGCCCGTGCCGTCCAGGCGTTCGTGGTGTTCGAGCACGGCGCGCAACACACTCTCGGGCAGGCCGGGATGTTGCTGGGCGGCCAGGTGCTCGTAGCCCAGGAGGGCGTGCCCCTTCATGGTCTCGAACTCGGCGGGGGTGAGCGGCCCGGGCTTGGAGACGAGGCCTCCGGGGATCTTGCACTTGCCCACGTCGTGGAGCATGCCCGCCAGGCCCAGAAGCTCCAGCTGGTCGCCTTCCAGGCCCAGGGTCTTGCCTAGGAGCACGCCCAGGGCGGCCAGGTTGAGGCAGTGGGTGTAGGTGTAGTCGTCGTGTGCCTTGAGGGAGAGCACCAGGTGGAGCACGTCCTCGTTGGTGTTCACGGACTCCACCACCTTGGCGATGCAGGGCTTGAGCTCGTCAAGGTCCACGGGGTCGCCCCGGGAGACGTCCGCCATGAGGCCCCTGGTGGCGTTCATGGCGTGGTCGAAGAGCTTGCGGGCGAAGCGGACGGCGGCGGCTTGGTCGCCGGGCGGGGGGCAGAGGGCCAGCCGGGGCGCGTCGGGGCGCGCGGGGGAGCCCTCGGCCGCCGGGGGCGCGGGGGACACGTCGGGGGGGGCTGGCGCCGTCTCCCCGGTCAGGGTCTGGCTCTGCTCGGTGTCCACCTCCACATGGCGCACGCCCAGGCGGGTCAGTTCCTCCACGAGGCGCTTGTCGCGAACGACGCCCAACCGGGTCGACACATAGGGGTGCCTGAACCAGGAAAGGTCGAACCCGTGCACGAACATGCCAGGCTTCAGCTGCGCCACCGGAATACGCTTGATCATCGCCCACCACGCGGTACGGAAGCTTCAGGGCTCCAACTTCATGCCTCCCTCATACCTCTTTGCGGAACGGCCCACAATGCGCGGAACACGCATTTTCCGTGTGGGGGGACGGGCAGAAAAAGGTTGTCCGTAGAGGCCTCGCGCTCCGCCTACTGCCCCGTCTGCCCTCCGGCCACCGGAGAGGGCGCGCCCTTGAGCCAGGCGGCCAGGCCCATGATGGTGTTCACATAGGTCTGGGAGTGGTTGTAGCGGAAGAGGGCGGCGCGCACGGCCGCGTCGTCGTCGAGGTTGCCTTTCACGCCGTGGGCGTTGAGGTAGTTGCCCATGGAGTGCATGGCGTCGCGCAGGTTGAAGATGTCCACGCGGCCGTCGCCGTCGCCGTCGCGGCCGTAGGCCAGGAGGCTCGTGGGCATGAACTGGCTGATGCCGATGGCCCCCATGTAGGACCCGGGCATGGCCGTCACGTCCAGGCGGTTCTCCTGGGCGTAGCGGAAGAGGGCCTTGAGCTCCTTGTAGGCCCAGGCGGAGGTCTCTGCGGCCTTGGCGTCCAGCCAGGCCTTGCGGTCCGGGGTGACGCGCTCGCCCTGGAAGGCGTCCATCACGGGGTCGGCGGTGGTGCAGGCGGCCAGGCTGGCCAGGTTGTTGAGCGCCAGGTCGTCGCCCAGGAAGCGTCCGGTGCGCGTCTCCAGGGTGAGAAGCCCGGTGGTCACGGCCGGGGGCACGCCGTAGGCCTTGCGGATCTCCTCCAGCAGGGCCTGGTTGGCGTTGTAGAACTCGCGGGCCTCGGCCAGGCGCTCGGGCGCGAAGATGGACTCCCACACGTCCGGCGGTCCCTTCTCTCCCAGGACCTTGAGCCGGGCCTGCTCCTCGGCCGGGGCCTTGTTCTTTTCGCGCCGCGCGGCCACCAGCAATTCGGGGCTGACCTTGCCGGTCTCCTTGAGGCCCAGGGACTTCTGGAAGGCGCGCACGCTCAGGCGGAAGACGAAATCCGAACGGCCGGTCGTCTTGCCCGAGTACCA
>NZ_JBZVFJ010000244.1:0-3201 GCF_058402725.1 Fundidesulfovibrio sp.
TGCGCTGGTACATCCTGCGCGATCTGAACGAGTACCACCACAAGCGCCACCGTCTCGACTTCGAGGACGCCAAGAAACACCGCACCCGGCAGCGGGTGGAGCAACTGTTCCGCAAACTGGCGGCCCTCGATCCGCTCCATGGGCTGACCCGCGAGGTCATGGAGTTCTACACGGAGGGCCTGCCGCCCTCGGCGCAAAAGGCCCTGGAGCGCCTGTTCCAGCGCTGCCCCCACGAGGCCCTGGAGTTCTACAAGGAGATGCGCGCCATCTCCGAGAAGGTGGTCCGCAAACACCACGCGAGAAAACAGGCCCGGACGCGGGATGCGGCCGATCCCGCATTGCCCGTTGACGAATCGCCCCGTTCGAGGAAAAACTACCCCATGCGCACGGTGCTGCTCGATGGAACCCCGGCCGGGAACGACGCCTGCCGCCAGGGCGCGGACGCCCTGCGCCGCGCCCTCTCCGACGCGGGCCACGCCGTGGAGGCCTTCCCCCTGGCCGAGCTGCCCATCGCCCCGTGCCGTGGCTGCTTCGCCTGCTGGACCGCCTCGCCGGGCCGCTGCCCCTTCCAGGACGCCTCCCAGCCCGTGGCCGCCGCCGTGGCCAACGCCCGGCTGGCCGTGTTCTACGCCGACTTGCGCCTGGGCGTCTGGGGCTACGAGCTGAAAAAGGCCCTGGACCGCCTGATCTGCCTCATCTCGCCCCACTTCGCGGCGGGCAATCCCACCCGCCACGCCCGGCGCTATCCGCGCATGCCCGCCATCCTGAGCGCCGGATGGCTCCCCGAGCCCGACCCCGAGTCCGCCGAAATCTTCGGCCGCGTGGCCGCCCACAACGCCCGCAACATGGGCGCGCCCGCCTGGCGCGCCGTGGTGCTCCCGGGCGACGCGCCCTGGGCCGCCCACCGCCAGCTCTGCCTGGACGCCCTGGCGAGGCTGGCCGCATGAAGGACTCCCTGCGACGCCGCGCCCGGCCCCGGACCGGGCGGCCAATCCTCGCCGCGAGGCTGGCCGCATGAAGGCCGTTCTCCTGGTGGGCAGCCCCAGGCGCGCGGGGGCCTCGGCCGTGCTGGGCGAGGCCCTCTTCGAGCGCCTCAAGGCGCGCGGCGTGGAGACGCAGACGCTTCGCCTCACGGGGCTCCTGGACGCCCAGGAGGGACGCGCCCGGCTCCACGGGGCCTTCCTGGGCGCGGACCTCTGCGTGCTGGCCGCCCCGGTCTACGCGGATTCCCTGCCCGCCCCGGCCGTGCGCGCCCTGGAATTTCTGGACGGCGGCGGCCCGGCCCCGGAGCGCCCCCGCGCCTTTGCGGCCCTGGTCAACTGCGGCTTCCCCGAGGTCTCCCACACGCAGACCTGCCTGGACGCCTGCCGCGTGTTCGCCCGACGCGCTGGCCTGCGCTGGGCCGGAGGCCTGGGCGTGGGCCAGGGCGGCGTCCTGGGCAACGGGCCGCTGGAGGCGCGCGGGGGCATGACCGCCGGACTGCGCAAGGCGCTGGATCTCTCCGCGCACGCCCTGGCCGAAGGGCAGGACATCCCCGAGGAGGCCGTCCGCCTGGCCGCCAGGCCGCTCATGCCCCGCCTGCTCTACCTGGCCGTGGCGGAGTTCGGCTGGCTCGCCCAGGCCTGGAGCCGCCGCACCCTCTTCCGGCTGGGCGCCAAACCCCTGCAACGGCCATGAGCGCGCGCCAGGGCTTCACCTTCCTGGTCTGCCCGGACCCGGAGATGATCAAGCGCGAGATCCGCCGCCTGCTGGCCGGGGCGGGGTCCGGGTTCACGCGCCAGGTGTTCTGGGGCGACGCCGACGAGTTCGACCCGTCGTTCTGGCAGGCCCTGGCCTCGGTGAGCCTCTTCGCGGAGCCCAAGGCCGTGGTGCTGCGCCGCGCAGAGGGCCTGGCCGGTGACTTCTGGGAGAAGCTCGCGCGGCCCCTGGCAGGGTTCAACGAGCACGTCTGGCCCATGGTCTGCCTGGAGGGGCCCCACGATCCGAAGAAGGGGCCGTCCCTGCCCAAGGGCCTGGCCGAGCGCCCCTACTGGAAGGCCGGGCGCGAGCGCGGCTGGGTGTGGATCTCCCCGGGGCTCACCGACGAGACCATGCTCCCCACCCTGCGCGACTGGGCCCAGGCCCGCCGCCTGGGCTTCGACAAGGGCGTGCTCCAGGAGCTGGCGCGGCTTCTGCCCCGCGACATGGCCGCCTGCGCCGGGGAGCTGGAAAAGCTGGAGCTGGCCGCCGCAGGGGGGATGATCCGACGCGAACACCTGGACCTGGTGAGCGCCGAGACCGAGCTGGACATCTTCGGCTTCCTCAAGGCCCTGGAGGAGAACCGCGACCCGGCCGGGGTCTGGCGCACGGTGTTCGGCCACCAGCTGGCCAGCGACGACGGCTTCCTCTTCCAGTTCCTGGCCATCCTGGCCCGCGAGGCGCGCACCATGTGGCAGCTTGTCACAGAGGACCCCGAGTGCCGCGTGCACCCCTACGTGCGCAAGCTCAAGACCCCCATGGCCCAGCGCCTGGGGCCACGGGGCCTGGCCAGGCTGTGGGACCTGGCCCTGGAAGCCGAAACATCCGTGAAATTCGGCATCCGCACCCCGGACCAGGCCCTGGAGATGCTCGTGGCCGATCTGGGCGTCCTCTTTTCCGGGGCACGGCGCGCCGTCTGACCGCCAAGGGCCTTCCAGGCCGGGCCGATTTCCGCTATCCCACGCTACAGGGGCTCTTTTTTCCCCTTCATCGCCGCACCGGACTTGCTCAGGGGCTGAAACATGCTTAAGAAAGAGGATCAAAAGCACTACCTGGGCCACCGAACCCGCCTCAAGGAGCGCCTGCGCAAGGATTCCCGCGCCCTGGCGGACTACGAGGTCCTGGAACTGCTCGTGAGCTACGCCAACCCCCGGCGGGACGCAAAACCCCTGGCCAAGGCCCTGCTGGCGCGCTTCGGCAGCCTGCGCGGCGTCTACCAGGCCAACCCGGCGGAGCTTCTGGCCGTGGAAGGCGCGCACGCGGGCCTGGAGAGCTTCTGGCTGCTCTGGCGGGAGTTCCTGGCCCGCCTGGGCGAGCAGGACGTGGCCGAGCGCGTGCAGGTGAGCAGCCCCGAGGTGGTGGCCAACCTGGCGCGAGAACGCCTGGGCGCGCTGGCGGGCGAGGAATTCTGGGTGCTGCTGGTGGACGGGGACAACCGCGTCATGGGCTGGGAGCGCCTGAGCC
>NZ_JBZVFJ010000245.1:0-3196 GCF_058402725.1 Fundidesulfovibrio sp.
CGCCGCATGATCATCGACCTGCTTCTGCCTTTGGCCGCGACCAACGGAGAAGATCATGCCCACTGAAGACAGCCTGACGCCCCGCGTCCTGGTGGCCGACGACGAGCCCTCCATCCGGGAGCTGTTCCGGGAGATCCTTGCCGAAGACATGGAGGACGGCCCGGACCGCCGCTTCGACGACCTGGAACGCCGCCTCTTCGGGGGCGAAGGCCCCGACCGGGAGGAGCCGCGCCCCTGCGAGCTGACCTTGGTCTCCCAGGCCGTCGACGCCGTGTCGGCCGTGGAGTCCGCCGTGTCCGAGGGCAGGCCCTACGCCATGGTCTTCCTGGACGTGCGCATGCCGCCCGGTCCCGACGGCATCTGGGCCGCAGAGCGCATCCGCGCGGCGGACCCCGGCGTGCAGATCGTGGTGGTCACGGCCTTTTCGGAACTAGACGCCCAGGACATCGCCCGGCGCGTGCCCCCGGCGGACCGCCTGCTCTACCTGCGCAAGCCCTTTCATCCGCAGGAGATCCTTCAGTTCGCGCGAAGCCTCGGGGCCAAGTGGCGCGCCGAACGCGAGCAGAGCGCCTTCCACGAGCGCCTCAAGGCCATGGTGGAGGAGCGCACCCAGGACCTGGCCCTGGCCAATCGAAGACTCCAGGAGGAGATGCTCCAGCGCGACCGCACCGCCAGCCTCATCCTTGTGGCCAAGCGCGAGTGGGAGGCCACCTTCGACAGCGTGCAGGACGCCATCGTGCACCTGGACGACGCCTTCCGCATCCGGCGCATCAACATGGCCGCGGCGCGCTTCTCGCGCAAGCACCCGCGCGACCTGGTGGGCGTGCCCATGGAGTCCCTCTTCGGCACGGAGGGCGGCCAGGCGGTGCGCGACATGCTCCCTCAGGCAGTGGGAAGCGGCCAGGCGGCGGAGGTCTCCTTGCCGACCTTCGGCGGCGTGTTCCTGGTCACGGCGGCGCGCGTGCCCGAGGACGCGGCGGGCCAGCCCCTCACGGTGCTGGTGGCCCACGACATCACCGACCACAAGCGCATGGAGACCCAGCTGCGCCACTCCCAGAAGATGGAGGCCCTGGGCACCCTGGCCGGGGGCATCGCCCACGACTTCAACAACATCCTGGGCATCATCATGGGCTTCTCCGAGTTGATGGCCGCGCAGGCCGCTCCCGGGAGCAGCCAGCACCGCCGCCTGGGACAGATCCTGGACGCCTGCCGCCGCGCCCGCGACCTGGTGGCCCAGATCATGGCCTTCGGCAAGGGCGGCGACAGCCTCATGCGCCCGCTCGCCCTCACGCCCCTGGTGGACGAGCTCATGAAGCTCATCCGCGCCAGCACCCCCGCGAGCATCGCCATCGACGTGAAGCGCCGCGCCAGGCGCGACGTGATCCTGGGAGAGCGCACCCAGGTGGAGCAGGTGCTCGTGAACCTCTGCGGCAACGCCTCCCACGCCATGGGCCACGGGCACGGACGCCTGGACATCTGCCTGGACGACATGGACCTGGACCAGGCCGAATCCTCCCGACTGGGCTGCCCGGGGCCGGGCCCCTACCTGCGCCTGCGCGTCCAGGACAACGGCCACGGCATCCCGGCCGAACAGCTGGAGCGCATCTTCGACCCCTTCTTCACCACCAAGAAGCCCGGCGAAGGCACGGGCATGGGGCTGGCCGTGGTGCACGGGGTGGTGCGCCGCCACGGGGGCTGCATCTCGGTATCCAGCGAACCGGGGCTGGGCAGCGTCTTCGACGTGCACTTCCCCCTGGTGGCGGAGAACCCGGCCCTGGAGGCGGCCCCCGCGCCCATGGCCCCTGCGGGCCGCAAGGGCCGCGCGCTGGTGGTGGACGACGAGCCCGCCCTGGTGGAGATCGGCGTGGAGATGCTGCGCGGCCTTGGCTGGAGCGCCGAAGGCCTGGACGCGCCCAGCGCCGCCCTGTCGCGCATCGAGGCCG
The DNA here is from genome assembly GCF_058402725.1 of Fundidesulfovibrio sp. NCBI lineage: Bacteria > Pseudomonadati > Thermodesulfobacteriota > Desulfovibrionia > Desulfovibrionales > Desulfovibrionaceae > Fundidesulfovibrio > Fundidesulfovibrio sp. The sequence goes on from NZ_JBZVFJ010000245.1 coordinate 1,944, forward strand.
ACCCCTCCTGCTGCGACCTGCTCGTCACCGACCTGGCCATGCCGGGCATGAACGGGCTCGAACTGGCCCGCGCGGCCGCGGCCCTGCGGCCCGGCCTGACGGCGGTGCTCGTGAGCGGCTACGGCGACAGCGCCGACCCGGAGGAGTTGGCCCGGGCGTGCGTGCGCGCCGTGATCAACAAGCCCGTGTCGCCCGGCCAGCTGGAGCGCGTCCTCGATGAGGTCCTGGGCGCTCCCGAGGGCCCCCCCGTAAGGACCGGGAAGTGAAACCGGGGCCTTCTGGACAACGACATCCCCTTGGACTAACGTAACAGGTTGCGCCGCCGAACCGGGCCTCCCCGACGGAGTGCCTGCCCGGCCGCCGGAAATCCAATCCGCCGCGTCGGCGCCGCAGCCGCGCGACAGCCGGAGACCCCATGCCCCGACCCTTCCGCAAGGCTTTGCCGCACCTGGCCCTGGCGGCCGCGTTCCTGGCCCTCGCCGCGACTGCGGCGCAGGCGGCCGTGATCACTTTTCAAGGCAAGACCGCCTCGCCCGACATGTACGACGTCTACACCCCCCACGCCACCAAGGAGCAGGCCGACGCCTTCAAGCTCGAACGGTCGCGTCGCGCGCAGGAGGCCAAGAACGCCGGAAAGGAGGTTCGTGAGGGTGATGTGGGGGGGGGCACGCCCTACATCGACGGCCCCATCACCGTGGTGCGGGTGCTTGTGCAGATCGGCCAGAAAGTGGTGCCCACCGAATGGCTCATGGAATACACCATCCCGCGCGACTTCCTCATCGCGGAGCAGGGCGGCGTCTACCGCACCTCCGAGCTGTCCCTGCGCGCCGACCTCCAGCGCGCGCACACCGACCTGGAATCCTGGCGCAACAAGCTCAGGGGCGTCGCTGAGCGGGTGGCCAAGGGCACCGTGGCCCCCCAGGAGCAGGCCCAGATCGTGCGCGAGATCGACGTGCTCACGTATCGCGTGCGGTTTCTGGAAGAAACCCTGAAGCTCGAGGAAGAGTCCGGCAAATTCCGGCGCGACATGGCCCGCGTGCGCTACGGCTTCAAGTCCAAGGACGGCCACTCCATCAAGAACGTCACGGACATCTCCTCCCCGGGGCACGGGTACATTCTCTGGATCAATCCCGACGTGAAGCCAGGCATGGTCTTCAACAAGCTCACCCGTCTCTTCCAGCTGGGTACCCTGGACCCCCTGGTCCTTCGCGCCCTGGTGCACGAGAGCAAGATCCCCCAGCTGCGCGTTGGCG
>NZ_JBZVFJ010000246.1:0-3160 GCF_058402725.1 Fundidesulfovibrio sp.
CGCGCCCTGGGCGCGACAGGCGAACAGATCCGCGAGGGCCTGGCCCCGGCGGAGTTCCCCAAGGGCCGCTTCGCCGTGCGCGACACGGGGACCTGCGTGGTGATCGACGACACCTACAACGCCAATCCGCTGTCCATGGCCGCCGCCATCGGGGCGGCCCGGACGCTCTGCGGAGAAGGCCCCCTGGCCCTGGTGCTGGGCGAAATGGGCGAGCTGGGCGCAGAGCGCGACCAGGCCCACGAGGACCTGGGCCGCGTGATCGCGGACAACGGTTGCGACGTGGTGCGCTTCAAGGGGCCAAGCGCCGGAAGCGTGCGCCTGGGCCTGGAGCGCTCCGGCTTCACGGGCAGCTTCGCGGAAGTGCGCGAGCCCTCGGACATGGCGGAACTGGCCGCGCAGGCCTCCGCAAGGGGCGGGGTGGTGCTCTTCAAAGGTTCGCGCTCCCAGCGCATGGAGGAATTTCTGGAACGCTTCCTGTCCGATCACGAGGAGGGCCGCCGGTGATCTACCATCTGCTCGTGCCCTTCGCGGCCCAGCTCACGGTGCTGAACGTCTTCCGCTACATCACGTTCCGCTCCATCTACGCCTTCACCACGGCCCTGGTGATCGCCATCGTCTTCGGCCCCAAGGTCATCGCGTGGCTCACCAGGCTCAAGTGCGGCCAGACCATCCACGAGGACGTGAAGGCCCACCAGTGCAAGGCGGGCACGCCCACCATGGGAGGCCTGCTCATGATGCTCTCCATCGTGGTCTCCGTGCTGCTCTGGGCCGATCTGACCAACGAATACGTATGGATGACGCTCCTGGTGTTCGTGGGCTTCGGGGCCATCGGCTTCTGGGACGACTACCTGAAGGTGGTGCGCAAGCACAACAAGGGCCTCTCGGCGCGGGCCAAGTTGGCGGGACAGGTGGCCATCGCCGCCGTGGCCGTGGGCATCCTCATGCTGGACCCGGACTTCTCCACGCGCCTCGCCGTGCCCTTCTTCAAGAATTTCCAGCCCGACCTGGGCATCTTCTACCTTCCCTTCGCCCTGCTGGTGATCGTGGGGGCGTCCAACGGCGTGAACCTCACCGACGGCCTGGACGGCCTGGCCATCGGCCCCACGGTGGTGGCGGCGGGCATGTTCGCGCTCTTCGTCTACGTGGCGGGCCACGCGCAGATGGCGCGCTACCTCCAGGTGATGCCCGTCTCGGGGGTGGGCGAGGTCACGGTGTTCTGCGCGGCCCTGGTGGGCGCGGGGCTCGGGTTCCTGTGGTTCAACGCCTATCCGGCCCAGGTGTTCATGGGCGACGTGGGCTCGCTCTCCCTGGGCGGGGCGCTGGGTTTCGTGGCCGTGGCCTGCAAGCAGGAGCTCATCCTGCTCATCGTGGGCGGCGTGTTCGTTCTGGAGACCCTCTCGGTGATCCTTCAGGTGGGCTACTTCAAGTTCTCGGGCGGCAAGCGCATCTTCAAGATGGCCCCCCTGCACCACCATTTCGAGCTCAAGGGCATCCCGGAGTCCAAGATCATCATCCGGTTCTGGATCCTCTCCATCCTCCTGGCCTTCGTGGCCCTGAGCACGCTGAAGCTGAGGTAACGGGCATGCGCGCGCTTCTGCACAAGGGACAGCTGGCCGGACACGAGGCCGTGGTGGTGGGCGCCGCCGTTTCCGGCGTGGCCGCCGCGCGCCTATTGGTCTACCTGGGCGCCGGCGTGCGCCTGCTGGACCGCAACCCCGAAGCCCTCGCCCCCGAGGCGCTGGCCGAACTGGAAGCCTTGGGCGTCACGGTGCTCCTGGGCGCGCACAAGAAGGAGCAGTTCAGGGGCGCGCAGATGGTGGTGCTCTCGCCGGGCGTGCCCGCGGCCAGGCTGGGTGAGTTTCTGAAGGCCTGCCCGGACGCCCAGGTGCTCTCGGAGCTGGAGCTGGCCTCCTGGTTCTGCGACGCCCCCATCCTGGCCGTGACAGGCACCAACGGCAAAACCACCACCACCTCGCTCATCGGGCACATCCTGGAGAGCGCGGGCCGCAGGGTGTTCGTGGGCGGCAACATCGGCACGCCGCTCTCCGACCACGTGCTTTCGGGAGAGCCCTGCGACGTGGCGGTGCTGGAGGTGTCGAGCTTCCAGCTCCAGAACGTGAAGAGCTTCAAGCCCACGGTGGCGGTGCTCCTGAACTTCTCGGGCAATCATCTGGATTTCCACGCCGACATGGAGGAATACCTCCAGGCCAAGCTCCGGTGCTTCGCGCGCATGGACGCCAAGGGCCTGGCCATCCTGCCCCTGGAGATGCGCGAGGAACTCGAAAAGCGCTCCTTCACCGGCGCGCGCAGGATCTATTTCACCGCCAGCAACCGCTTCCCGGAGAACAACCTTCCCGGCGCGCACAACCGCGCCAACATGGAGGCCGCCTGGCTGGCCTGCAAGGCCCTGGGCGTCGGCGACGACGAAGTGCGCCGGGGCGTGGTCTCCTTCCGCCCGCTGGGCCACCGCATCGAGACCGTGGGCGAGAAGGGCGGCGTGCTCTTCGTGGACGATTCCAAGGCCACCACGGTGGAGGCCATGCGCGCCGCCGTGGAGAGCTTCGAGCGCCCGGTGCGCCTGCTGGCCGGTGGCGTTTTCAAGGGCGGCGACCTCTCCATCCTGGAGCCGTATTTCGGCTCGCGCATCGCCTCCGTGGGCCTTTTCGGGGCCAGCCGCGAAGTGTTCGAGGGCGCGTGGCAGGGCAAGGTGCCCCTGTTCTGGGCCGAAGACCTGGAAAAGGCCGTGACCCGGCTCTACCGCGAGGCCGCCCCGGGCGACGTGATCCTGCTCTCCCCGGCCACGGCCAGCTTCGATCAGTATTCGGGCTACAAGGCGCGCGGCGAGCACTTCAAGCGCATTTTCGCCTCGCTGCCCGACGAGAGGGAGGCAAGGCAATGAGCCGCGTGGCCGTGATCCAGGAAGCCCCCATGCCGGGGCAGGCCGTGAAGCCGGGCTTCGACTGGTGGCTGGCCTCCGTGGCCGTGCTCCTGGCCGGTCTGGGCGTGGTCATGGTGCTTTCGGCTTCGGGGATCATGGCCGAGCGCATGGCGGGCAGCAAGTACCTCTTCTTCAAGAAGCAGGCGATCTTCTTCGCCCTGGGCGTGGCCGTGATGTTCGTGATGGCCTGGATGCCCCGGCGCATCCTCTACGGCCCGGTGT
>NZ_JBZVFJ010000247.1:0-3138 GCF_058402725.1 Fundidesulfovibrio sp.
CGGGCTTGGCTTTTTCCCTGCGCCTTGCCAGCGCGTTTTTTGAACAGGCTGCAAGAATCGTCTTTTCAACGGGCGACCAGGCCGCCTCCGGACCTCGGCTCACTCTGCGGGGGCCGTCACGCCCTCCCGGCCGGGCATGAACCCGCGAAGCACCGGATGCTCCGAGGCCAGGGCCTGGGCGGGCGTCCCCGAGAAGACGATGCGCCCCTCGTCGAGCAGGGCCACGTGGGTGGCGATCTCGAACACGTCGGGGATGTCGTGGCTGACCATGAGCGCCGTGAAGCCGAAGCGGCGGCGCGAGGCGTCGATGAGCCGGAACACCGCCCACTTGCGCAGGGGGTCGAGCCCCGTTGTGGGTTCGTCGAAAAGCACGATGGAAGGCTCGGTGACCAGGGCGCGCGCCAGAGCCACGCGCTTCTGCATGCCCCCCGAAAGCTGGGAGGGGTAGCGCTCGCGCGCGCCGGCAAGCTCCAGCTCCTCCAGCATGCGGCCCACGCGGGCCTCCACCTCCGGGCCGGGCAGGCGCAGGCGCTCGCGCAGCGGCAGGGCCACGTTCTCGAACACCGTCAGGGAATCGAACAGGGCCATGCCCTGGAACATGTAGGACATGCGCGGCTTGAGCGCGCGCAGCTGCGCGCGGGTCATGTCCCCCAGGGCGCGACCCTCGAAGCGCACGTCGCCCGAATCCGGTCGCAGAAGGCCCATCACGTGCTTGAGCAGCACGCTCTTGCCCTCGCCGCTCTTGCCGATGACCACCGTGAGCCCGCCCTCGGGCACGCGCAGGTCCACCCCGCGCAGCACCGGGCGGCCCTGGAAAGATCGGGTCAGCCCCTTGATTTCGATGAGATCGTTCGACACGCGCGCCCTCCTGGCGGGGTTTGTATCCTGATGCGCGCGAAATGCAACTCGCCCGCCCGCCCGGACGGGAGGGCGTCTTTGGCAAGTGGCACGACGAATGCATACCCCCTTATCACTCCGGCAGCCATAAAGCCCTGGGAAGCTTCTGCCGATAAACCGTTTGAGAGCTGAATGGTCCGCCCGCAAGGCCCGGCGTCATCCACTTGAAATGACGGAGTTTTTTTGGACATGCCAAGCTCTTGTTATCCTTCGGGATTGCACGTATCAACGGGATACCGCTCGCCCGGCCTTCCCTGGCTGAGCGTTCACCCCATGAACGAACGGTGACAGCGCCATGCTCCTCGTGAACAAGACCTTCTACCGCCCCAGCAAGCCGGCCCGCTACCTGGCCATCCTGGACACCCTGGCCCAGGACAGCCAGGTGAGCCAGAACGAGCTGGGCAAGCGCGCCAACCTCTCCGGGGCCATGGTCAACCAGTACCTCAAGGAGATGGTGGACGACCGGCTCATCGAATACGTGCCCGTGAACGGCAAGAGCTACCGCTATCTGCTCACCGAGGAGGGCGAGAACAGACGCCGCGTCATGTTCTCCAGCTTCTCCTCCGAAACCGTGCAGATCTATACGGCCCTGAAAACCGCCATCGCCCGCAGGCTCGCGGCCCTCAAGGCCCGGGGGCTGGTGAAGCTCGTGCTCTTCGGCGCGTCGGAGACCTGCGAGGTGGTGCTCCAGGCCCTGCGCGCCACCGGAGGGTTCGAGGTGACGGCCCTGGTGGACAGCAACCCCGAACTCGCGGGCAAAACGCTGGGCGGCCACGTCATTTCGCCGCCGGTGGTCCTGGAGTCGCTCAGGCCCCAGGCCGTGGTGATCACCTCCTTCGGCTGCCAGGACGAGATCCACGGCCAGCTCAAGGCGCTGCACGAGAAGAACAACGTGGAGATCATACGCTTATGAAGACCATCCCTCCCATCCGGCTCGCCTCGGGCGCCCAGATCGGCAACGGAAGTCCCTGCTTCGTGGTCGCCGAAATCGGCAACAACCACCAGGGAGACCTGGCCCTCGCCCGCAGGATGGTCGAGGAGGCCGCCCGGGCCGGCGCGGGAGCCGTGAAGTTCCAGAAGCGCGACATGAACGCCATGTTCACCGACGAGGGCCTCCAGATGCCCTACTCCGGCCCCAACAGCTTCGGCCGCACCTACGGCGAGCACCGCCTCGCCCTGGAAATCTCCCTGGAAGACATGGCGGAGCTCAAAGCCCTGGCCGAATCCCAGGGCATGGTCTTCTTCGCCTCCGCCTGGGATCAGGTGAGCCTTGCCGAGATGGAGGCCCTGGGCGTCGAGATGCTCAAGATCAGCTCCGCCGACCTGGTGAACGTGCCGCTCCTGCGCCAGGCCGGCGCCACCGGACTGCCCGTGATCCTCTCCACAGGCATGAGCAGCCTGGAGGAAATCGACCACGCCGTGGCCGAACTGCGCCGCTTCCACGACCGCATCGTGGTGCTGCACTGCAACTCCACCTACCCCTGCCCCGACGAATGCGTGGCCCTGCCCGTGATGGCCCAGCTCTCCCGGCGCTACGGGCTCCACGTGGGCTACTCCGGCCACGAACAGGGCCTGGGGCCCAGCGTGGCCGCCGCCGCCCTGGGCGCGCGCGTGGTGGAGCGCCACTTCACCCTGGACCGCACCCTGCGCGGCACCGACCACCAGGCCTCCCTGGACCCCGAGGGCTTCGCCCGCATGGTGCGGCTCATCCGCGAGGCCGAGGCCGCCATGGCCGTCACCCGCAAGGAGGTCTTCGAGAGCGAGCGCAAGGCCGCCGTGAAGCTGCGCAAGAGCATCGTCTTCGCGCGCGACCTGCCCGCTGGGCATACGCTCACCGAGGCCGACCTCACCGTCAAATGCCCCGGCCACGGCATCAGCCCCATCCTCTGGGACGACGTGCTCGGCCGCGCCCTGGTGGCCCCCGTGCGCCACGAGGACCTGGTGCAGTGGGAGCTCCTGGGCCCGGCGCTGCGCCCCTCGGGAGAGATGCTCCAGGGCGGGCTGCCCCTGGCCCAGAGCCGCTAGTGCCGCGTCCTCGCACTCCGTCCCTGCGGGCTGCCAGGACCGACAGCCATAACCAATGATTTTCATTTTGAAAAACATTCATGCTTTTCAAAATCGCGACACGAGACGCACGCGACCTGACCAACCCCGGACCCGTCATGGGACCTGACCAACAGGCCTGCCGTGCTCGGCCGCGCCCTGGTGGCCCCCGTGCGCCACGAGGACCTGGTGCAGTGG
>NZ_JBZVFJ010000248.1:0-3127 GCF_058402725.1 Fundidesulfovibrio sp.
CGTGCGCTACCTGTCCGACCAGAGCTTCGCAGACAACCACGCCCGCGTGGAGGAGTTGATCCGCCGCGAATCGGCCAAGAACGCCTTCCTCTCGGCCGTGAGCAACGTGGGCGGCCTGGCCACGCTGCCTGTGGCCATCCCGCTGGGGGCCTACGCCTCCTTCGCCTACCAGGCCAGGCTGGCCGCCGCGGTGGCCCTGGTCTACGGGCACGACGTGCGCTCGGAGCGCGTGCGCCTGCTGGTGGGGCTTTCCATGGCCGGGCGTCGGGCCGTGGACATCCTCAAACAGTTGGGGGTGCGCTTCACCACCATGCTGCTGGAGCGGGCTGCGGCGCAGCTATCGGAAAAGGTGCTGGCCGAGGCGGCCTCGGGGGTGGGGATTCGCGTCCTGGCCCAGGGCGGGACGCGGCTGCCGGGGCTTCTGGTGAAGAGCGTGCCGGTGGCCAGCGCGGTGGTGTGCGGGGCCATCGACTGGCGCTATTGCCGCTCCGTGGGGCGCGTGGCCCGGGATATTTTCGCAAGGCAATGAAAAAGGCCCGGCGTGAACCGGGCCTTTGAAGGAAACCAGGCACCCAAAAGCAACCGTTACCGTTGCTCCCTCTCGGGCCTGGCGGGGTTGGCGGCGCTTCCGCCGCCTGGCTTCCTTGAAAAATGGCGGAGAGGGAGGGATTCGAACCCTCGGTACCGTTTCCGATACACACGATTTCCAATCGTGCCCCTTCGGCCAGCTCAGGCACCTCTCCGCGAGAAGGGAGCAATTATCCATTTCAGCCCGGCTTGGCAAGTAAAAAATGCACAGAGGAGAACGAAATGACCCAGCCGTCCGCCGCACAACGCCTGCCCGAGGCCCACAGGCTCTACCTCGAGCGCATCCGCGCCTTCGTCCCGGAGGAGCGTGTCGTGGTCAATCCGTTCTCCAACCTGGCCTACGGAGACGACGCCAGCTTCTACCGCCTAACGCCCAAGATCGTGGTGAAGGCGCGCTCGACGGATGAGGTTGCAGGGCTTCTGCGCGCCGCCAGCGCGTGCAAGGTTCCCGTGACCTTCCGCACGGCGGGCACCAGCCTTTCGGGCCAGGCGGTCACGGACTCGGTGCTCATCTACCTGGCCGGGGCCTGGAGGGGCCTGCACATCTGCGACGACGCCTCGCACATCCGGCTGGAGCCCGGGGTCATCGGGGCCGAGGCCAACCTGAAGCTGGCCCCTTTCAACAAGAAGATCGGCCCGGATCCGGCCTCCATCAACGCGGCCATGATCGGCGGCATCGCGGCCAACAACGCCTCGGGCATGTGCTGCGGCACCTCCGAGAACAGCTACAAGACCGTGGAGTCCATGAAGCTCCTCTTCGTGGACGGCTCCTTCCTGGATACGGCGGACAAGGCTTCGCGCAGCGCTTTTGCGGCCGCGCACCCGGCGCTCATCCAGGAATTGGTGGCCATCCGCGACGAGATCGCCGCCGACCCCGATCTGGCCGGACGCATCCGCCGCAAGTTCAAGATCAAGAACACCACAGGATACGGCATCAACTCCTTCGTGGACTTCACCGACCCCATCGACATCCTCCTGCATCTCATGGTGGGCTCGGAAGGCACCCTGGCCTTCATCGCCGAGGTGACCTACCGCACCGTGGAAGAGCATCCCCACAAGGCCTCGGCCATGGTCTATTGCGCCACCATGGCCGACGCCTGCAACGCCACCATCAGCCTCAAGAAAGGCCCTGTCTCGGCCGTGGAACTCATGGACCGCGCCTCCCTGCGCTCCGTGGAGGACAAGCCCGGCATGCCCGCCTTCCTCAAGGCCCTGCCCGAGGAGGCCGCCGCCATCCTGGTGGAGACGCGCGCGCCGGACAAGGCCGCGCTTCTGGCCCAGATCGAGGCCGTCCACGAACTTCTCGGCGTGGTGACGCCCCTGCATCCCGTGACCTTCATGGACAAGCCCGACGACTTCAACCGCCTCTGGAACATCCGCAAGGGCCTCTTCCCGGCCGTGGGCGCGGTGCGCGGGCCGGGAACCACGGTGGTCATCGAGGACGTGGTGTTCCCCATCGAGCAGCTGGCCGTGGGCGCGGTGGAACTCCAGGGGCTCATGCGTCGCCACGGGTTCCCCGAGGGCATCATTTTCGGCCACGCCCTTGAGGGCAACCTGCATTTCGTCTTCTGCCCCGATTTCGGTTCGCCCGTGATGGTCAAGGCCTACCAGGCCCTCATGGACGAGGTGGCCGTGATGGTGGTGAACCGCTACGACGGATCGCTCAAGGGCGAGCACGGCACAGGGCGCAACATGGCCCCCTTCGTGGAGATGGAGTGGGGCAGGCAGGCCTACGCGCTCATGGTGCGGCTCAAGAAGGCCTTCGACCCGGAGAATCTGCTGAACCCCGGGGTGATCATCAACGACAACCCCAGGGTCCACCTGGAGAACCTGAAGCCCATGCCCCCCGTGGACCCTCTCGTGGACCGCTGCATCGAATGCGGCTTCTGCGAGCCGGTGTGCCCCTCGCGCACACTCTCTTCCACGCCGCGCCAGCGCATCGCCCTGCAGCGCCACCTCTCCAGGCTGCGCCGCTCCCGGGACGAGGAGGGGGCCAAAAGCTTCGAGGCCCACTACGCCTGGTTCGGCGAGCAGACCTGCGCCGCCGACGGCCTGTGCGCAACGGTGTGCCCCGTGTCCATCGACACCGGCAAGTTCACCAAGGAGCTGCGCGGCAGGCAGGCGGGCCCCAGGGCCAGGAAGGCGGCCACCTGGCTCTCGGAGCGCTACGGCGCGGCGCTGCGCGCCGTGGGCCTGGGGCTTTCCGGGGCGCATCTGGCGCACCGGGTTCTGGGAGGCTGGCTCATGGAGCAGCTGGCCGTGTCCCTGCGCGAACTCTCCGGCGGGCGCATCCCCCTGTGGAACCGCTGGATGCCCCGGGGGCTCGCTCCGGCGGCGCGCGAGTCCGTCACGCGCGGCCGGGGCCGCCAGGTGGTCTACTTCCCCTGCTGCGTCACGAGGACCATGGGACCGGCCCTGAACGACACGGACCAGCGCGAACTCCATGAGGCCATGCTCTCGCTGCTCAAGAAGGGCGGCTACGACGTGGTCTACCCAGGGGGCCTGGACGACCTCTGCTGCGGGCTCACCTTCGAATCCA
>NZ_JBZVFJ010000249.1:0-3106 GCF_058402725.1 Fundidesulfovibrio sp.
GCTTTGGAACCCATGCATTCCTATGCCACGCGCGCGCTCCTGCGGCAAGCGCCGACTCGACGCTGCCGGGAGGGATGCACCGGCGGCAGCGGGAATCCCGCCGGGACCGACCCGGCCTGCGGTGCGCCGGAACAATCGTGCTGTACGCGAAGCCACCGGGCGCGGAGAGCACGGCGACAGCGCGAAGGACCGGGCAATCCCCGGCGACGCGGCCGACAATCCGCTAGGGGGCGGGCCGCTCCCCGGCCAGGAGTGCGGCGTGGCGGCCGTCGGCCTTCATGGCGCGCAGCGCCTGGGCCAACCGCTCCGCGATGTCCTCGTGGCGTCGGTTGAGGTAGAGGAACATGGGGCGCACGGCCAGGGGCGGCTCCAGCGCGCGTACGCCCTGGAGGCCCAGGCTGTCCGCGTAGTGCTCGCCGCCGAGGCGGTGGTAGATCACCACGTCCACCCGGCCGCCGGCCAGCAGGCGGAAAAGCTCCTCCGGCGTGGCCACCTTGGTGACGGATGCCGCGCGCAGGTTCTCCTCCACGATCTTCCAGCCCACGATGTGCCCCACGGCAAGGCGTTCCAGGTCCGGCCAGCCTTCCACGCGCACGCCCGGCGACGCGGCGAAGGCCATGAACTCGTAGCTCATGTTGCTCTCGGGCACGCGCACCAGGTTGGGATAGGTGGCCTCCAGCCCGGCCACGCGGTTGTTGTCGCCGTCGAGCATGCCTGCATCGGCCTCGCGCAGGGAGCGCTCGCTGGGCAGGGTGACGAAGCGCGCCTCCAGTCCGGCGCGGCGGAAGGCCTCCTCGAGGATCCGGTCCAGACGGCCCTTGCCGTCGGGCTGGGAAATGGGAGGCGCGGTGGTGGTACCGATCCGCAGGGGCTCTGCGGCGGCCTGCCCGGCGAACGCAAGAAGCGCCAGGAGCAGCAGGTGGGCGCGCAGGATCACGGCGAGGGCCTCGTGAAGGCGCGGGGAAGCCGGGGCGCAGAGGGAAACCCATCCATCATTGGTAGAGTTTGTCACCATTCGGCCCCGGATTCAAGCGTAAGCTGGACGCATTGCCGAAGGGGCCGCGCGGCGCTATAGACCTCCCATGCAAACCTCCCGACCCGCCCCCTGGGGCCGCGCATGCTCCTGAGCCTGCGCATCGCGCTCCAGGCCCTGGCCACCCACAAGCTGCGCACGGCGCTGGCCATGCTGGGCGTGTTCCTTGGCGCGCTGGCCCTCACCGGGGTGCGCCACGTCTCCCTGGCCATGATGCGCCAGGCCGAGATCGAAGTGGAAAAGCTCGGCCCCAACCTCTTCGCGGTGATGGCCGGACAGGTGCGCTTCACCCGCGACGGCGGCGCGCGCACCGCCGGAGGCGCGGCCACCTTCCAGTTCGAGGATTCCCTGGCGCTCATGCGCTCGCTGCCCGGGGTGATGAAGGCCGTGCCCGTGGTGCTGCGCACCATGCCCATCCGCGCGGGCAACACCAAGGTGGCCTGCCAGATGGTGGCCACCTGGCCGGACTATCCCCAGGTGCGCAGCTTCCAGCCCGACCGAGGCCGTTTCTTCACCTGGGAGGAGGAGCGCGAGAAGGCCAAGGTGGCGGTGCTGGGCCTCAAGATCGCCCAGCGTCTCTTCGGGGACCCCGAGAAGGCCCTGGGCCAGACGGTCACGGTCTACCGGGCCGGGCTCACGGTGGTGGGCGTCATGGAGGAAAAGGGCTCGGACATTTCCGGCACCGACCAGGACGAGCAGGTCTTCGTGCCCGTCTCCACCTACATGCGGCGCATGGCCAACCAGACGTGGGTGACGGGGGTGTTCATGCAGATGGCAGACGGCACGGACTTCGCGCGCATCAAGCGCGAGGCCCAGTCGTTCATGCGCCAGCGCCACAACATCACGGGCGGCAAGCGCGACGACTTCTCGGTGCTCACGGCCGAGGACACCATGCAGCTCAAGCAGCAGGCCCTGGACCTTGTGGCCGTGCTGGGGCTCATCAGTTCCAGCCTTTCCTTCGCGGTGGGGGGGCTTGGCATCCTCTCCATCATGATCCTCCTGGTGCGCGCCAGGAGGCTGGAGATCGGCGTGCGCCGGGCCATGGGGGCCAGGCGGCGCGACATCATCCGCCAGTTCCTGCTGGAGTCCGGGGTGATGAGCATGGCCGGGGGCGCGGCCGGGGTGGCGGCGGCCATGGGGCTGCTCACGGTGGTGTACGCCCTGGGCAACTTTCCCTACGTCTACGACGCCTGGCTCATCGCGCAGGCCCTGGCCGGCTCGGCCCTGCTGGGCTTCGTGGCCGGGGCCTACCCCGCCTGGCAGGCCGCCAACGTGGAGGTGCTCCACGTGCTGCGCGACCGCCAGTAGATAGACTTCTCCATCGCCCAGGCCCCGCGCGGGCCAGCCCCGCCGCCTTTTCGCGAAACGGCCTATCCCGCCGGCTTCAGGGACTCCACGCGCCAACGCTCGAAACCCCTCTCGCACACCAGCCGGGCGGTGTGCAGCCCGAAGGCCTCCATGAGCCCCCGCGAGAGCGATTGCAAGCCGAAGATCGTGGGTTTTTCCGGGTCCGCGCGGCCGAAGGCGCGCACCACCAGGTTGAGCTTGCCCTGGGTGTCGATCTCCAGGCCGCGCCAGCGCTTGAAGGACGCCAGGGCCAGCCCCGCGTCGGCCACGAACTCCACGCTTGGCAGGGCTTGCCCCTGGCGCAGCATGTGGGCGCTCATGCGGAAGCGCTCGTCGAGGTCCGCGCCCTGGGGGCCGGGGGCCACCTCCATGAGCAGGGCCTGCACATACCAGTCCAGGGCCGCCTCGAAGAGCGGCGTGTAGGTGGCGCGCACGGGCGCGGCGGTGTCCTTGGCGAAGAAAGGCTTGCGGAACTGCGGGTGCACGGACTCCGCCAGCAGGGCGTGAGCCATCTCGTGCAGCCAGCGCCCGAAAGGCGGCTCCGCCCGGGCCGACTCCCTGGGCCAGAGCACCACGTGCTTGCGCCGCGCGACGTCCGTGACCACCTCGAAGGCCTCGTGCATGAATTCCTCTTCCACGGGCCAGACGAAACGGCCCAGGAGATCGTCCATGATGGCCTTGCGCTCTGCGGCGGTGAGCTTGTCCGGTTTCATGATCCCTCCTTGC
>NZ_JBZVFJ010000250.1:0-3101 GCF_058402725.1 Fundidesulfovibrio sp.
GTGGCCCACTCCAACCTGCAAAGCGCTGACGTGTTCGACGTGATCCTCTCGCGCACCCAGACCACGGTGCTGGGCGTGCTGGTCCACTACCTGGTGGACACCTTCCTCTGGCCGCGTCTCACGCGGCCGGGGCTGCTGGCCAGCCTGGACGGGATCCTCTCCCTGGAGTCCGAGATCCTGCGCGACCTCTTCGCCGGGCGCTACCAGGGCCAGGAGCCCGAAGCGCCCCGAGGGCGGCCCCGGGCCCTGCTGCGCCAGACCGCGCATTTCGAGGAGCTTGTGGAGCAGTGCATCATCGAGGACCCGCGCACCTTCGAGGAGCGCCACGCCTGGCGCGCCGTGGTGCGCACGGCCGAGCGCGCGGTGGAGGTGCAGGGCCAGGCCGTGCGCGCGCTCATGTCCTGCGGCGGCGTGAATCCCCTGGACGCCTGCCTGACGGGCGCGCGCGACTTCCTGGACGAACTGGGCCAGCGTTCCGCCCACATGCGGGCCCTGGCGGCCGGGCAGGCCCCGCCCGCGCGGCCCGTGCGCCGCGTGGGCCTGGGTTTCGCCCCGGGGGCGCTCCAGGGCGCGCTGGGCGTGCCCCGGACAACGCTCCTGGTGCTCAAGGCGCGCCTGGACGAGCTGGAGGAGCTCTCGGCCCGCATGAGCGGGCATCTCCAGGCCATCCTGGCCGACGCCTCCCCGCTGCCGGACCGCTCCCCCGAGCCGCGCGGCTTCACGGGCCTGGACCCCGAGGCCCTGCGCCTGACGCTCTGCCTGCTGGCCATGTTCGCGGCCTGTTTCCTGACCTACATCTACACGCAGGTGCCCACTGGGATGGAGTTCGTCTACATCTCGCTCCTCTTCACGCTGCAATCGGTACTTTACACGCGCACGCGGGTGCAGACGCTGGTGTGGCCGTTCTTCGTGGGATATGTGGTGTCCCTTGCGCTCTACATCGTCCTCTTCCCGAAGCTCTACGCCTTCCACCAGATCGCCCTGGCCATGCTGGCGGCCATGGTGCTGTTCTGGGTCTTCCTGCGCAAGGCGCTGGGAACGTGGCCGTGCATCCTGCTCATGTTCACCTGCGGCACGGCCATCACCTCGCCGCCCACCTACGACATCACCTCGGCGGTGAACATCGCCGTTTCGCTCTTTCTCTTCTTCTCGCTGTGCTACCTCTCCACGGAGTCCATCTATTCGTTGCGCGGCGAGAGCATCTTCGTCAGCCACGACCGCTGGTTCCGCGCGGCCCTGGCCCTGCGCGCCGACGCCCCGCAGGGGTCGCCCTGGCGCGGTCTCCTGCGCGCGCCAGGGCGGCTCACCGCGTCCATGCGCCCCGTGGACCTGGCCCGGCGCATGGACGAGGCCTCCCGCAAGCTCGACCCGCGAGACCTCACCCCCGACCGGGCCGGGGCGGTGACCGACTACGTGGAGCGCTCCTACCTGCTGTCGGCCCAGGTGGAAGGGCTGCGCCAGGACTACCGCCGCCTGACCGAGGGCAGCGCGGACCCAGGCGATCGGGCCGCCGCCGCGCGCTGCATGGAGCGGGTGCGCGCGGTGCTGGAGGCCGTGGGCGCACGGGGCGACGGGTCAGGCGCAGCCTCTCCGCAAGTCCCCGGTCCCGGTCCCGTTCCCGGTCCAGGGCCAGGCCACGGCGTGGCCGCAGCCGTCGCCCCCGGCTCCCCGGCGGACCTCGCGGCGGGCGAGGCCGGTGCGGCCCTGGCGGACCTGGAGGCGCGCGCCGCACGGCTCGCCGCCGCCGACCCCGACAACGAGCGCCTTCTCCTCTGCTTCGGCCAGTGCGTCTCCACGGTGCTGCGCCACGCCCTGGCCCTGGACGGGCTGCACCCCCGGCTGGACGTGGACGCGCTGGCCCAGACGCGGTTCTGACAATTCGCCTTGAAAAAGGCCGCCATGTCTTTCAGAAGAAAGACGCGACGCGGCAAACCGGAGCAGGAGGCCCGATGATCGGCGTGCCCCACGAGATCGACCTCTTCGGGATCTACTTCCCGCCCTTCTTCCTGGCCTCGGCCCTGGGGGTGCTGGGCACGTGCCTGCTGGCCTGGCGGCTCAACGCCCTGCGCCTGAGCCGCTACTTCACCAACCCGGCCCTGGCGTTCCTGGCGGTGAGCGCCATCCTCGCCTGCCTCTTCGGGACCTTCGTCCTGCCAAGCTGACGCCATGCGCTTCGAACGCCGCAAAACCGCCGTCACCCTTGCCGTGGTCCTGCTGGCCGTGCTGGCCCTGGCCCTCAAGTACCGGCAGTACCTGGTCAACCCCTGGACGCGCGACGGCCAGGTGCGGGCCAACGTGGTGCTGGTGTCCCCGCGCGTCTCCGGCCCCCTCGTGCGCCTGCCCGTGGTGGACAACCAGCGCGTTGCGGCCGGGGAACTGCTCTTCGAGATCGACCCGCGCACCTTCGAATCCAAGCTCAAGGAGGCCCAGGCCAACCTGGACCTGACCCTGCAGAACCTCACCGCCCTGGACCACCAGGTGCGCGCCGCCGGGGAGGCCGTGCGCCAGGCCGAATCGCGGGTGAAGCAGGCCGAATCGGGCATCGCGGACTTCGAGGCCCAGCTCCTGCTGGCGCGCAAGAACCTGGGGCGCGCCTCCACCCTGGTGGCCGAGGCCACCATCCCGGTGCAGGCCTACGACCAGTCCAGGGAGACCCACGACACCGTGCAGGCCAGACGCCAGCAGGCCCAGTCCGCCCTGCGCCTGGCGGTCGCGGCCAAGCGCCAGGCCGACGCCGAGCTGGACCGCGCAGTGACCGCGCGCGGCCCCCTGGGCGAGGACAACCCCCAGCTGCGCGCAGCCCGCGCCGCCCTGGAGGACGCCCGGCTCAACCTGGAGTTCACGCGCCAGCAGGCCTCCGTGGACGGCTATGTGACCAACCTCAATCTGCGCCTGGGCAGCCAGGCCGTGGCCAATCATCCCGCCCTGGCCCTGGTGGACGCCTCCAGCTTCTGGATATCGGGCTACTTCATGGAGACCCAGGTGGGGCGCATCCAGCCCGGCCATCCCGCCGTGGTGACCCTCATGGGCTACCCCGACAAGCCCCTGCAGGGCGTGGTGGAGAGCATCGGCTGGGGCATCTTCCAGAAGGAAGGCAGCAC
>NZ_JBZVFJ010000251.1:0-3098 GCF_058402725.1 Fundidesulfovibrio sp.
GGACCACGAGTCCGGCGAAGCGCTCGCGGTACATTACCACCACCGCGAGGATGGCCCCCAGCTGGATGATGATGTCGTACGAGGCGGCCTTCTCCCCAGCATGTCCCAGGAGCGCGCCCGTGAGGATGAGATGCCCCGTGGACGACACGGGCAGGAATTCGGTGACGCCCTCGACGATGCCGAGGATGATGGAACTGAGCCAGGGATCCATGCGATGTCCTTGCTGACGGCGCGGCTGCGGTTCTTTGGGGAATGCGCCAGGCGGCGCGCCGGGCATGGGTACGACGCGCGGGCGATCCTTGCAACCCCTGCGTGCATAAGATACAAAGATGATTGCCGTTTGGTAATGCTTGCAGCACCAGGAGAAAATGCCCATGAGCACCGTGATGCCCCAGTCCGAATTGATGCGTAACGCCGTGTCCTGGGTTTCCGAAGCCCTCGCCAAGCCGGGGGCCTCCCTGGCCAATCTCCTGGGGGAGGCGGGCATGCGCTTCAACCTGAGCCCCAAGGACCAGGAATTCCTCAAGGAATTTTTCAAGGACGCCCAGGTGAAATAGGGCAGGCAGGGCCGTCCGGCGCGCCGGACGCCGTCGCCCTGTTCCGTGCAGCACCGCAAGCCTCACGGACCACGCGCGACGCTGTCGCGGCCCCGGCATCCCCTCGGCATGCCGTTGGCGCTTCGGCTCCCGCGCGCCGCGACCATCACAGGAATCCCCCGCATGAACCCGACCCTTGAAAGGGCCGTCTCCAAGGCCACATGGCGGCTGCTGCCGTTCCTCTTCGTGCTTTACATCGTGGCCTACCTGGACCGCATCAACGTGAGCTTCGCGGCCCTGGGCATGAACCGCGACCTCGGCCTGGACCAGGCAGCCTACGGCTTCGGCGCGGGCATCTTCTTCCTGGGCTACGTGCTCCTGGAGGTGCCCAGCAACCTCGTGCTGGCGCGCGTGGGAGCCAGGCGCTGGATTGCGCGGATCATGGTCAGCTGGGGCCTGGTGACCATGGCCCTGGCCTACGCCCAGGGGCCTGTCACCTTCGCGGCGCTGCGCTTCCTGCTGGGGGCCTGCGAGGCGGGGTTCTTTCCCGGGATCATCCTCTACCTCACCTACTGGTTCCCCCACGCCAGCCGGGCGCGGGCCGTGGCCCTGTTCATGACCGCCACTCCCGTGGCGGGGCTCGTGGGCAGCCCGCTTTCGGGCTGGATCATGGGGCTGCACGGCGTCTGGGGCCACACGGGCTGGCAGTGGCTCTTCCTGCTGGAGGGGCTGCCCGCCGTGCTCCTGGGCGTGGCGGTGTGGTTCACCATGCCGGCCGGACCGGCCAAGGCCGCCTGGCTGACCCCCGAAGAGCGCCAGGCCCTGGCCGAGGCCCTGGAGGCCGAGGGCGCGGACGCCGGGCCGGGCCGCCTGCACGGCGTGCGCCAGGGGTTGACCAGCCCCGTGGTGTGGCTCTTCGGCTTCATCTACTTCTGCTCGGTGCTGGCCATGTACGGGCTGGTGATGTTCCTGCCGCAGATCGTGGCCCAGGTGACAGGGGGCGACGCCCTGTCCGTGGGCTTCCACGTGATGGTGGCCTACGGGTTCGCGGCCGTGGGCATGGTGCTCATCGGCGCCAGTTCCGACCGTTTCGCAGAGCGGCGCTGGCACGTGATCGGCTCCATGGGCCTGTGCCTGTGCGGCATGGTGGCGCTTTCGGCGGCCACGGGTCTGGCGGGCGTGCTGGCCGGGGCGAGCCTGGCGGCCATGGGCATCTGGGGCGTTCTGGGGCCGTTCTGGGGCATGGCCACCCGCTGCCTGGGCGGCGCGGCCGCGGCGGCAGGCATCGCGCTCATCAACTCCCTGGGCAACGTGGGCGGGTTCCTGGGGCCGTACCTGATGGGCTGGGTGAAATCCAACACCGGGCACTACTCCGAAGCTTTCCTCTATGTGGCGGGGGTGATCCTCCTGGGCATGGCCTCGGCGCTCCTGGTGCGGCAGCCCCCACGGAACGGCTGAGGCTCCGTGCGGCCCGGCCCCGCTCCCGCCTGACGGGGCAGGCCTTCCGGAGCCTTCCGCCGGACAACGGATCGCTCATCGGGCCGGGCCAGCCCCCGGCATCCACTCGAGCCCCAAATCCTTTTCGACCATGCGTTTGGCCATGGCCATCTGCTCGGCGCGGCAGGTGGCCTTGCCGTCGAGCATGGCGGCGGTGACGGCGCGCAAAATCTGGGCGTAGCGCGGCCCTGGCGGCAGGCCCATGGCCTTCAAGTCCTCTCCGGCCAGCTCCACGCGCAGGGTGCGCAGGGTGGTCAGGAAGAGCGAGATGGAGCGCTGCACGGTCTCCTTGGGGTTGCGGGCCATGAGGTAGAGCACGCCTTCCAGGGGCAGATCCCTGAGCAGGAAGTAGAGCTCGCTGTGCAGGCCGCGCCGGTATTCCCACTCGAAAATCTGCTGCGCCGTGTTGCGGATGGAGTGGCGCAGGGCCAGGAAGCTCTCCTCCATGTGCTTGGAGAAGCCCAGGCGGCGTGCCACGCCCTGCACCTGGTCGTCCTCCATGCCTGCGCACAGGCCCAGGAAGTAGATGCGCCAGACCTCGGGTTTGGGCTCCACATAGAGCAGGGCGTACCATGTGATCACGCGCTCGGCCTCGGCGAGCACCTCGTCCTTGCGCGGGTCCAGGGCAAGGTGCGGGTGGATGGCGGCCAGGAGTTTGAACTCGTCCATGCGCCGGATGCTGGCCAGGGGCCTGTCGTCCTCCATGATGTGGCGCATCTCGTGGAACACGCGCGGCCCCGAGAGCTTGTGCACGAACTGGTTGGCGATGGCGTTGCGAATGAGCCGCTCGGTCTGCGCGCCGATCTTGAAGTGGAAGCGCTGCTCGAAGCGGATGGCCCGCAGGATGCGCGTGGGGTCCTCCACGAAGGAGAGGGAGTGCAGCACGCGGATCATGCGGTCCTTGAGGTCGCGCTGGGCGTCGAAGAAGTCCACGAGCCTGCCGAAGCGCTCGGGCGAGAGGTGGATGGCCAGGGCGTTGATGGTGAAGTCGCGCCGGTAGAGGTCCATCTTGATGGAAGACAGCTCCACCGTGGGCAGGGCCGCCGGGTATTCGTAGTATTCCAG
>NZ_JBZVFJ010000252.1:0-3088 GCF_058402725.1 Fundidesulfovibrio sp.
GGAGACACTGCGCGCCATGCGCCTGGGCGGGCTCTTCGACCACGTGGGCCTGGGCTTCCACCGCTACGCCACCGACAGGCAATGGCTCCTGCCCCACTTCGAGAAGATGCTCTACGACCAGGCCATGCTCCTCATGGCCTGCACCGAGGCCTGGCAGGCCTGCGGGGACGCGCTCCTCGGGCGCGCCGCCCGCGAGGTCGCCGCCTATGTGGCCCGCGAACTCACCGGGGGGCACGGGGGCTTCCTCTGTGCGGAGGACGCCGACAGCGAGGGCGAGGAGGGCCGCTACTACGTCTGGACTGCGGAGGAACTCCGCGACGCTCTGGGCGAGGAGGACGCCGCCTTCTGGGCGCGGCGCTTCGGGTTCGAGCCCGGAGGCAACTACCGGGAAGAGGCCACGGGCGAGACCACGGGCCGCAACATCCCGCACCTGGCGAGCGAGCCCGGGGCGGAGGAACTGGCGCGGCTCGAAGCCCTGCGTCTTCGTCTGCTGGAGGCCAGGGACCGGCGCGTGCGCCCCCACAAGGACGACAAGGTCCTTACCGACTGGAACGGGCTGATGATCGCCGCCCTGGCCCAGGCGTCGCGCGCCCTGGACGCCCCGGAGATGGCCCTGGCGGCGGCCAGGGCGGCGGACTTCGTGCTCATGAACCTGCGCGCCCCGGACGGCGCGCTCCTGCACCGCTGGCGGGAGGGCCAGGCAGCCGTGCCCGGCACCCTGGACGACCACGCCTTCCTGGCCTGGGGCCTCACGGAGCTCTACCTCACGGACTTCGAACCCGGCCGCCTCCGGGCCGCCCTGGAACTGGCCGAGGCCATGATCGAACGCTTCCAGGACCCCACGGACGGCGGCTACCACCTGAGCGCCGCCGACGCTGGCACGCCGCTCACGCGGCAGAAGCAGTACTACGACGCGGCCATCCCTTCGGGCAACTCGGCGGCCCTGCTGGTGCTGGAGCGTCTCGGGCGGCTCTGCGCGCGGCCGGACCTGACGGAGCGGGCCGAAGCCCTGGCCCGCTCGGCGGGCCGGACCCTGGAGGAGTATCCCGCCGGGTTCACCATGCTCCTCTGCGGCCTGGACCTGCTGCAACACCCCGGCGCGGACGTGGTTGTGGCGGCGCAGAACCGGAGGGACGCGCGCCCCTTGCTGGAGGCCCTGCGCGGCGCGTGGCTGCCAGGCGTCCTCGTCGCCCTGGCCTGCCCAGAGGCGGACCCCGGAGACCTCATGGCCGGGCTGGCCCCGCACACGGCGGCGATGAACGCCCCGGAAGGGCGCGCCCAGGCCTTCGTCTGTCGCCGGGGACGCTGCGAGCCGCCGGTGGAGGACCCGGCCGAACTCCTGGCCATGCTGCGTGAAGACGGCGGCCCGGCCCCGGTTCCGGCGGGGGACGCCGCCTCCCGGTGACGCCCCCGGCTTGGCGGCGAAGGGATGCGCGGGAAGCGTTCCGCGCATCCCGGGCGAAGCATGGTCCGAACGGAGCGCGGTTCCGGGCAGGCTCAGCCCGGAGGCGGGCGCGGCTCAGAGGCGGGCTCGCCCCTCGCTCCGGGCGAGCTGGCCGTGGATGCGCTGGAGCCCTTCGTCCACATGGAGGACCAGGCTCCGGGCCAGCACGGCCAGGTCGGCCACCTCGGCAGGCCCCACGGCGCCCAGTCCGCCGTCCTTTCCCGCGCCGCCCCGGTGCAGGATGTCGTGACGGCGACGCACGGCGCGCAGAAGCTCCGCCTGCTCCGGGGGAAAACACAGGCCCAGCACGTTCCTGTAGAGCAGGCGCACGCGCTCCGCGTTGTGCCAGCCCATGTCGTAGAGGGCTGTCCTGGCCCGCTCCCGGAGGGACTCGACCCCCGAGAACACGTCGGCAAGACGCATGGTCTCGGCCTGGAACGGCGGATGGTTCTCCACGAAGCGACGCAACAGCTCCGAGTGACGCATGACCATGACCAGGAAGGCGTCGGCCAGATAGGTCTCCAGGGAGGCCATGAGCTGCACATAGAGGGCGCGGCACAGCGCCGGGCTGACGGCCGCGGCCTCCTGCCGGGCGAGCTCTGCCGCGGCGTCGATGGCGTCCAGGCATACCGGGAGGCAGTCCGCGATGGAACAGACGTCCCGGGCCAGGTAGGCGTCGAGCCCGTCGGCGTCCCAGCGCGGCGCCCACTCGGGGCATTCGGCGTCCAGGAGCGCGGACAGGTCCTGAATGGCCTCGTCGGGGACAATCCCCCCGAAACGTCCGGCCAGCACGTCGCAGGCCCTGTAGGGGCCGCCCCAGATCCACTGGTGGCGGCCCTGGTCCTGATCGTAGGGGGTGCGTGCCGAGGGGTACTCGAAGTGTCCCCGAAACCAGCTCTCCATGATCTCGAGCTGGGTCTCGGAGTCCTCCAGGCGCAGGTCCGTTCCCGGACCAGGGCAGGATGCGAAGGCGTTGCTCACGATCGCCTCCTTGACGGAGAAGGGCTTCAGGGCGTGCGGGCGGCCTCCCCGGGCAAGGCGCGCAGCAGCAGCCAGGCCCCGGCGGCCAGCATGGGCAGGCACAGAATCTGGCCCATGGTCAGCCAGCCGAAGGCCAGGTAGCCCAGCTGGGGATCGGGTTCGCGCACGAATTCCACCACGAACCGGAAGGCCCCGTAGAGGGCCAGGAAGAGACCCGTGACGCGTCCGCGCGCCCTGGGCCGCGACGAGTAGACCCAAAGGATGACGAAGAGCGCCAGGCCTTCCAGACCGGCTTCATAGAGCTGGGAGGGGTGGCGCGGCAGGCTGCCCGCCCTGGGTTCGTGGAACACCACGCCCCAGGGCAGCGCCGTGGGCGCGCCCCAGAGCTCGCCGTTGACGAAGTTGCCGATGCGCCCGAACAACAGGCCCGGCGGGGCCAGGGGGCAGAGGAAGTCCGCGATGTCCAGGAAGCCTTTGCCGTGCTTGCGGCCCCAGAACCACGTGACCGCGCACAGCCCCAGCAGGCCGCCGTGGAAGCTCATGCCGCCGTGCCACACCTGGAGCACGGCCAGGGGATCGGCCAGGTAGGTGGGCAGGTCGTAGAAGAGCGCGTAGCCCAGGCGTGCGCCGAGAACGAGGCCCAGCACGCACCAGGTGATGTAG
>NZ_JBZVFJ010000253.1:0-3029 GCF_058402725.1 Fundidesulfovibrio sp.
CAGAAAGTCCATACCCGGCATCCTCCTTGGATCCTCAGGCTGCGGCCAGGAGCGCCAGCGCCAGGGCCACCAGGGCCAGCATGGCGATGATGTTCAACTGGAGCCTGCCGCTCTGGAACGTGCGCAGGGCCTCGCCGTATTCCCGCACGGTGCGGGCGATGCCGTCCACCACGCCGTCGATGGCGTGCCAGTCGAACCAGGACCAGTAGCGCGCCGTCTTCATGAGCGGCACGATGCCCTGGCGGTCCCAGGCCTCGCTCACGGCGTCGTCGGCCGACTGCACGGGCTTGCGGGCGAACCAGTAGAAGGCGCGTCCGCCCATGCGGTAGAACCAGTCCAGGTCCAGGCTGATCTTGGGCTCGGGGGTGAGCTTCTTGAGCAGCAGGAAGAAGCCCAGGGCCGTGAAGAGCAGGATCTGCAGCGTCTCCGAGAGGTGGTAGGCCGTGTAGGGCTCGTAGGCCTGGGCCACCTGCGGGAAGGGCAGCATCTTGTAGAGGTAGGGCGTGTAGCAGCCGATGAAGATGCACAGGATGGAAGCCAGGATCATGCCCACCTGCATGTTCATGGGCGGGTCGCTGGCTCGCTCCCAGGTCTCCTCGGAGCAGTTGTTCTTGCCGAACCAGATGAAGTACGGAACCTTCAGGCCCGTGTGCAGGAACGTGCCCGCCGAGGCCAGGGTGAGCAGGAAGGCCGCCCAGTAGTTGTGCACCTCGAACCCGGCGGCCACGATCATGGCCTTGGAGACGAAGCCGCTGAAGAGCGGGAAGGCCGAGATGGAGAGCCCCCCGATGAGCGTGTACACGAACGTGCGCGGCATCCGCTTGTAGAGCCCGCCCAGTTCGGTGAACTTGCTCTTGCCGGTCATGTGCAGCACGGCCCCGCACCCCATGAAGAGCAGGCCCTTGTAGAGGATGTGGGCGAAGGCGTGGGCGCAGGCCCCGTTGATGGCCAGCTCCGTGCCGATGCCCACGCCCGCCACCATGTACCCCACCTGGCTGATGATGTGGTAGGCCAGCAGGCGTCTCGAATCGTTCTCCAGCACCGCGTAGACCACGCCGTAGAGGGCCATGCACACGCCCAGGGGCACCAGGATCTCCATGCCAGCGAAGCCCCTGGCCAGGGCGTAGACCGCCGTCTTGGTGGTGAAGGCGCACATGAACACGGAGCCCGTCACCGTGGCCTCGCCGTAGGCGTCGGGCAGCCAGGCGTGCAGGGGCGGCACGGCGGCGTTGAGGATGAAGCCCGCCAGGATCAGCCAGGTGTAGAGCTGGGGCGAAGCCACGCCGATGGGGCCGAAGGAGATGTCGCCCCCCGTGGCCTGGTAGCGCAGCACCAGCCCCGCCAGGAGCAGCAGCCCGCCCGCGGTGTGCACCAGCAGGTAGCGGTAGCCCGAGACCAGCGATTCCTTGCGCCCCCGGAACCACACCAGGAACACCGAGGAGAAGGCCATCACCTCCCAGAAGAGGAAGAGCACCAGGTAGTCGCCGCAGAAGATCACGCCCAGGGAGCCCGCCACGTAGACCCACGCCGCCGAGTGCTGGGCGGGCTCCTCCACGTGCAGGCCGTAGATGGTGCCGATCACGCACATGAGGGTCATGATGTAGGCGAACACCATGGAGAGGGCGTCCACGCGGCCGAAGGTGAGCGTCCAGTCCAGGAAGCGCGTCACGCCGTGCACCCCGAAGTTGCCCTGCATGGAGAGCACGTCAGCGAAGGCCAGCACGGGCACGGCCACCAGGAAGACCTTGCGGAAGGCCTTGGGCAACAGCGGCAGGATGACGGCCCCGGCCAGGAGAATCAGCGAGGGGTGGATCCAGAGATCAGTCATCGTAGTAGTCCTCGCGGGTCATGATGCCCAGGTGGCCGAACCACTTGGAGACCACGATGATGAGCACGCAGGCCACGAAGCCGAACACGGCCCAGAAGCCCGGGATGCGCTCCATGAAGGTGTGGGCGTGCTCCTTGGAGACGAAGAGGGCGTCCCAGAGCACCAGGAGGGCCAGCACGGCCAGGCAGGCGCGGATGGTGGTCCCCAGCCTGTCGCGGAAGAAGTCGATGAATCTGACGATCATCCTGTCACCGCCTTCACGAAGAGCATGAGAGAGTCGGGGAAGATGCCGATGTAGACCGAGATGGCCGCCGCGATGAGGATGGGGGCCACCATGGCCAGGGGGGCCTCGCGTATGCCCGTGTACGCCTCGCCCTCGGGGCGTTTGCCGAAGAAGGCCTTGTAGGTGACCGGCGCGAAGTAGGCCACGTTGAGCAGCGTGCTGGCCAGGAGCACCACCAGGATGCCCAGGGAGTGGGCGGGCATCTCCATGGCCCCCACCAGGAGCTTCCACTTGGTGACGAAGCCCGCCACCGGCGGCGCGCCGATCATGGAGAGCGAGGCCACGGCGAAGGCGCCGAAGGTGAAGGGCATGGTGCGCCCCAGGCCGCCCATCTGGGAGATGTACTTCTTGTGGGTGGCCACGTAGATGGCGCCCGCGCAGAAGAAGAGCGTGATCTTGGAGAAGGCGTGGTTGGCGATGTGCACGATGCCGCCCTGGATGCCGTCCACGGTGAGCAGGGCCACGCCCAGGATGATGTAGGAGAGCTGGCTCACGGTGGAGTAGGCCAGCCGCGCCTTGAGGTTGTCCTTGGTGAGGGCGATGATGGAGGCCGCCAGGATGGTGAAGGAGACGAAGTAGGCCGTGGGCCAGCCTACGTCCAGAAGCTTCATGAGGTCGGTGCCGAAGGTGAAGAGCATCACGCGCGCGGTGCAGAACACGCCCACCTTCACCACGGCCACGGCGTGCAGCAGGGCCGAGACGGGGGTGGGGGCCACCATGGCCCCGGGCAGCCAGTTGTGGAAGGGCATGATGCCATTCTTGGCGAAGCCCAGGACGCAGCAGGCGTAGAGGATGGTGGCCAGCACGCCGTGCACGCCGTTGGGGAACACGCCCGACTGGATGTTGTGGGCGAAGTCCAGGGTGCCGGTGAGCACGTAGATGGCGATCATGGCCGGAAGGATCAGCCCCTTGGCCGTG
>NZ_JBZVFJ010000254.1:0-3001 GCF_058402725.1 Fundidesulfovibrio sp.
CGGGTCAGTCCGCGCCCAGGGTGTGGTCGGCGTCGTCCGCGTCCTCGCAGCCCAGGCATTCGTCGTCGTCGAGTTCCACGCCGCCCTGCCAGGGGGGATTGGCCTTGCCCGACAGCTCCTCCACGTCCACGCGCACCACCTCGGTGCGCTTGAGCATCTCGGGGGGATAGGGTCCCGTGGGGCCTTCGTAGTGTCCCATGATCACGTCCAGGGCCTTGGCCTTCTCCTCGGTGTCCGTGAGGATGGTGGCCCGCCCCGCCCCGCACACCGACTTGTAGTGCGCCGAGTAGGCGCAGGCCTTGATCTGGCGCGCAAGCTCGTATTCCACCACGGCCGAGAAGCTCACGCGGTCGCAGGAGCGCAGGGCCAGCGCCTTGCGCCCTTCGGCCGCGCCGTGGAAATAGAGCGCCCTGTCCCGGTAGCCGAAGCTCACGGGGACGCTGTAGGTCCCCTCGCCGTCGCGCAGGGCGAGGTGCACGTATTCGGCCCGCTGCAAAAGGGCCTCCACAACTGTCGGATCGAGAACTTCACGATCGCTCTTGCGCATGCTGGCTCCTGGCCGGGCGCGCCTGCGTGGGCGGCCTGCCGCTTCGGTTCGTGCCGTTGGAGGGAGGCCCGCCGGGAGGCTTCACTTCCTGGCGGAGGTCACGGGAAAGTCGAAGTAGGTGTCCGGGAAGGGCTCCTTGCGCAGGGTGAAGTGCCACCACTCCTGCTCGTAGGGGGAGAAGCCGTTGTTCTCCATCAGCCTGCGCAGGAGCATCCTGTTGCTCTGGGCCAGGAAGGGGATATCCGGGGAGAGCGAATGGGAAAGCACGTCCATGCAGTCGAAGCCCGTGCCCATGTCCAGGGAGTTGTCCCGGAAGCGCTCGGGATAGGGGGCGTTGCAGGGCATGAGCCGCTGCCCCGCCGTGTAGGCCTCGCCCTCGCGGGGGGGCCAGGGGATGATGGTCAGATCCACGGTGGAGCCGCGCGAATGGCCGCTCTTCTTGGCCACGTAGCCCAGCTCGAAGAAGTCCTTCTTGTCCACCCGGGGGTAGAATTCGTCCTTGGTGATCTGGTCCTCCGAGACCTGGCTCCAGCTCACGAAGTCGTTCACGGCGCGCTGGGGGCGGTAGCAGTCGTAGACCTTCACGCCCAGGCCCGAGGCGCGCAGCTCCTCGTGCACGGCGATCAGGGCCCTGGCTGCGTCGATGGTCAGGATGCATTCGGGGTCTTCATAGCCCTTCACGGGGCGGCCCAGGAAGTTGTGCCAGCCGTGGTAGCGCATCTCCTGGACGATGTCCGGGGCCAGGTCGCGCAGGCGCACGAAGCGCGGGGGGAGCTGGTCGGCGGCCAGGACCTGCCAGGCGTTGAGGACGAGCACTGCGATCGCGAGCGTACGGAGCATCAGGCGCATGGTCACCTCCCACTGTGCAGGCATTTCCAGGGGGATAGCGCCATCGGTCTCCGCTGTCCATGGCCCGGAGGCCTAGCCGAAAGGGTTCTCGGGTTCCTTTTTGGGTTCGGCGCGCAGGAACCCCCCGCCCTGGCGGCGCGAGAGGGCCACGGGCGCGCTGGCCAGCCCGCAGAACCCCGGGGCGTCGGCCCCCTCCTCCTGGCCGCACCAGCGCCACATCATGCACTGCGCGCCCTGGCAGAAGCGCATCTTGCCCTCGGGCGTGGTCAGAAGCGGACAGAAGCGGAATTTGGCGTCCTTCTCGGTGGTGGTCATCCTTCTCCTCCTTCAGAAGCCTTGATCACGAGCAGCGTCACGTCGTCCTCGGCCGGGGCCTCGCCCCGGAAAGCCGCCAGATCGGCCAGCAGGCCGTCGCGGATGTCGGCGGCCGAAGCCTCGCGGCGGCGGCGGATCGCCTCGCGCACGCGCTCCTTGCCGAACATTCCCCCCCCCGGCGAGCAGGTCTCCCAGATGCCGTCGGACCCCACCAGGAGGATGTCGCCCTCCTCGGGCCAGGGGCGCTCCTGTTCCGGCCAGAGGCGCTCGCCCACCACGCCCAGGGGGATGCCGGGGCCGCCCAGGTCCTCGAAGGCGTCCTGGCGGCGGCGGTAGAGGATGGCCGGGTCGTGCCCGGCCCGCACCCAGCGCAGGCGGCGGGCCGTGGCGTCCAGCTCCAGGTAGAGGAGCGTGAGGAAACGCCCGGAGCCGTCGGTGTCTGCGAACAGCAGGGCGTTCACGTCCTGCACCACCCGGGCCGGGCCGCCGGGCTGGAGGGCGCGCTGGCGCAGGAAGGCCCGGGCCGTGGCCATGAGCAGGGCCGCGTCCACGCCGTGGCCGGACACGTCGCCCAGCAGGGCCACGGCCGTGCCGGGGCGGCCGTGGGCGTCGGGGAGCACGTCGTAGAAATCGCCGCCGGCCTCGTTGCAGGCCGTGCTGGCCCCCGCCAGGTCCAGGCCCGGGAGGACGGGCAGGCGCTCGGGAATGAAGCGATCGTGCACCTCGCGGGCCAGGGCCATGGCGTCGCGCAGGCGGGTGCTCTCCTTGAGTTCGGGGATCATGCGGTTGAAGGCGTGGCCCAGGGCCTCGATCTCGCCGCCGCCCGAGGGCTCCACGCGGGCCTCGAAGTCGCCCCGGCCCAGCCGCCTGGCCGCGCGAGCCAGGTCCACCAGGGGGCGGGAGACCGAGCGCGCGGCCAGCCACGAGGCCGCCGTGGCCAGCAGGAGCAGGCCCAGGGCCACGAAGAAGGTCTCCCGGAACTGGTTCTCGATGCGCGTCTCGATGTATTCCCCCGCCTGGCGCGCCTCGGCGGCCACGTCGCGCTTGGGCGCCGTCATCACCAGGGCGTAGCCCTCGGTGCGCAGGGGGGCGTAGGCCCAGATCACGTCGCGGGTGTCCAGTTCCGCCTGGCGAACGCCGCTTTTACCCGCGCGCAGGTCGCCCAGCACGGCCGCCAGTTCGGCAGGGTCGTCCATGGCGAGCCAGCGCGGGGCCGCCAGGCCCAGCATGCCCATGCGCCGCCCCATGCCGTGGCCCCCTTCGGGAGGGCCGTGCTCCAGGGCGTCGGCC
>NZ_JBZVFJ010000255.1:0-2999 GCF_058402725.1 Fundidesulfovibrio sp.
GACCATGAACGCAGGACGACGGACCGCCGGAATGCCGCCGCGCGGCTGCCGGTCTTCGCGGAGCGAAACTCCCGGCCCGCGTGCTTCCACGACGCCGTCGACTGGGGCGTCCGTGGGACATGCTCCCGCGCGCGTGCCGTGTCCGCGAAAACATGGAGCATGCTGTTTGATGCCAAAGCCAATCCGTCTGAATGGTTGTTGGAGAGGTTGCGCCCGCTCCCTATGGTCGCGTCTTTAGCGCGTCGGCTCGGGCGCGCCCAGGTGGCGGGTGAAGAAATCGATGAGTTCCGCGTTGAGGGCCTCGTGCACGGCCTGGCGGTCCACTCCCTCGGGGTCCTGGCAGAGACGGGGAGCGGCCTTGGCCTGCCCGGGGCCGCAGGGGGCCAGAAAGACGAAGTGTCCGGCCCCGGCCACGGCGTGCAGGCGCGTGCCCTGGGGGAACGAGGGCAGCAGTCGCTCCAGTTCTCCGGCCGGGCGCACGGTTTCGTCCCTTTCGGCGGCGAAGAGCAGCACTGGGCAGCCCAGCGTGGACAGGGAGCGCCCGGAGAAGAAGGCGTCCATGGGGGCCATGGCCGCCACGGCGCGGATGCGCGGGTCCGCCAGGCCTCCAGGCGGCAGCTCCGTGGCCGCGATGGCCCGGCGGTTGGCGCAGAAGCCCAGGGCCCCGGGGCGCTCGCAGTAGGCGTCGGCCAGTTGGAAGTCGGGCCTGGCCCCGGCCAGAACGAGCACGTCGTAGCCGCCCATTGAGAAGCCCGCCGCGCCCATGCGCTCCGGGTCCGCCAGGGGGGCGAAGAGCGGATCGCGCGTCACGGCGTCCAGGGCGGCCGAGACCTCGCCGGGCCGGTTCAGGAAGAGGGCCGGGCTGCCCAGGCGGGACTGGTCGCGGAAGTTGTCGCCCGGGTGCATGGGGCACACCACCAGGAAGCCCGCCCGGGCCAGGGCCGAGGCCGTGTCGTGGTGGGAGAGCATGCTCCCGGCGTTGCCATGGGAAAGGCCGACAAGGGGCCTGCGTCCCGGCAGGGGCGGGGCCTCGCGCACGGCCTCCGCCCGCACGGGGCCGAAGGAAGTGAAGCCGTCGGCAGGGGCCTGCGCCGGGTAGAACACCGCCGCCTGCATAGGCTGGCCGTCGGGAGCCGGGAGGCTCAGGATGCGCAGCCCCACTCCCTGGGCCAGGGCCGTGCCGGACGCCAGCAGGCACAGCAAGAGCAGCGCCGGGAACAAGGCGCTCCGGCCGGTCACCGGAGAACCTCGGCGGCTTCCATGGCGTCCAGGGCCGCCCAGCCGAAGCGGAGCAGGGGGGCCGCCTGGAGGGCGTAGCCCGCCAGCTGCTCCGGAAGCTCCGGAGAGCGCGTCCGGGCGAAATCCAGGGGCCAGGACACGGTGAGGTGCTTGAGCTTCACGGCGCGGGCCAGTTCCGGGTCCGCGACGTCCTCGAAGCCCCGCGGCAGGCGCTTGAGGCTCTCACGCTCGTCCAGGTGCAGGCCGTGGGCTTCCAGGGCGGCCAGCACGCCGCTGAATCCCGCTGTTTTCGAGCGCATGGCCTCGCGCAGGGCGGCAAGCTGGGCGGGGGCGGGCTGGTAGAATCCGGCGGCGGCAAAACAGCCGTCCGGGGCGATGTGGATGTAGAAGAGCCCCTGCTCCTTGCGGGAGCCGGAGCGCGTGATCACGGCCCCGGCGTGGGTCTTGTAGGGGCTTTTTTCCGGGGAGAAGCGGACGTCGCGGTTGATGCGGAAGAGCGCCGTGCGGGCGTCGCCCTGCAGGGGGAGGCCCAGCTCCCGGACGCGGGCGGAGACGGCTCCGGCCAGCGCGCCAAGGGGGGCGCGCAGGGAGCGTTCGTAGAGTGCCTTGTCGCGCTGGTAGAGTTCGCGCGCCCCTGCGAAATCGTGCTCGCCCTGCAGGCGCGCCAGTCCTGCCAGAAAATCCAGCCCCTCGGGGGGGAAACCTGTGAAGCTCTCGGCCATGCTCGCCTCGATGCGGTCGCGGAGTTCGGTACGCATGCCAAGCGACGCGAACCGGCGAGGAAGGATATCAGCAATCGTCGCGCTTGTCCTGCCCCACGGCGGGCGTCCCGTGGAAAGGCAGGCTCTTGCGCGAAGCCCCCGGCACATCGTATGAACCCGCGAAACCCGCAGAAGGAGCACCCTTGAGCCTTTCCCCAACGCAACTGCTGGCGCAATACGGCTACCTGGCGGTGTTCCTGGGCAGCGTGGTGGAGGGCGAATCCATCCTCCTTCTGGCGGGCTTCGCCGCGCACCAGGGCTACCTGGATTTCTGGGCCGTGGCCGCCCTGGCCTGCCTGGGCGGCTCCCTGGGCGACCAGACCTTCTTTCTGCTGGGCAGACGCTACGGACAGGCCATGCTGGAACGATTCCCCAGGCTCAAGTCCCACGCCGCCACCGTGGACCGCCTGGTGGCGCGTTACCGCGCCGGGGTGATCGTGATGGTGCGTTTTCTCTACGGCCTGCGTGTGGCAGGTCCGGTGGCCCTGGGCATGGGGGGCACGCCGCTGGGCACGTTCGCGGCCTTCAACCTGCTGGGCGCGGCCGTCTGGGCGCTGCTCGTGTCCGGGGCGGGCTATGTGTTCGGGCGCGCCCTGAACCTGATCCTGGAGGATGCCCGGCGCTGGGAGGAGGCTGCCCTTGTCCTGCTGGCCGTTGCCGCCGTGGTCTTCTGGTTCGGGCGGCGCGGCCTGACGCGTCGCCGGGACTCCTCCCTGGGCGTCGGGGACCCGGCGAAGGACGGCGGCGGCAAGAAAGCGCCCTGACATTCAGCTTCGCGACAACAAGCGCCGTGACAAAAAGTGCCGTGACGGTTGCATTCACGGGCCAAGCGGTTAGAATGGCGTCATGAGTTCCCCCTCCGGACAGGCGCGCCAGGCCTTCGACGCCGTGGTGGACCGGGGCATCCAGGGGTTGCCGCCCCTGGTGTCCTCCTGGGAGCTTGCCGTGCGCTACCTGTCCGACCAGAGCTTCGCAGACAACCACGCCCGCGTGGAGGAG
>NZ_JBZVFJ010000256.1:0-2987 GCF_058402725.1 Fundidesulfovibrio sp.
GAGGAGAACCCCATGATCGGCTGGCGCGGGGCCAGCCGCTACTACTCCGAGGGCTACCGGGACGCCTTCGCCCTGGAGTGCCGCGCCATGCGCCTGATCCGCGAGGACATGGGGCTCACCAACCTGGAAGTGATGATCCCCTTCCCGCGCACCGTGGAGGAGGCCCGCAAGGTGGTGGAGACCATGGCGGAATACGGCCTGCGCCAGGGCGGGAACGGGCTGCGGATCATCGGCATGTGCGAGATACCCTCCAACGTGATCCTGGCCGAGGAGTTCCTGGAGGTCTTCGACGGCTTTTCCATCGGCTCCAACGACCTCACCCAGCTCATCCTGGGCGTGGACCGAGACTCGGCCCTGGTGGCCCACGTCTTCGACGAGCGAAACCCCGCCGTGAAGCGGATGGTCAAGCAGGTGATCGACGTCGCCAACGCCAAGGGCAAATACATCGGCATCTGCGGGCAGGCCCCCAGCGACTACCCCGAGTTCGCGGCCTTCCTGGTGGAATGCGGCATCCAAAGCATCTCGCTCAACCCCGACACGGTGATCAAGACCACCCTGGCCGTGGCCGAGCTGGAAAAGAGGCTGGGCCGCAGCGCCTGACGCGCCAGCACCCCGGTCTCCAACGGGCGTCCGGGGTGCGACTCCTCCGCCTCCTGTCGTTGACTCGGAGCGGCCGAAAAGTTATCAGACATGGAGCATCGCGATCCCCGCGTCGCGCACTCCTGCCTCCCCGGCATTGCCCCGAAAGGAGCCGGGAAGTCTCCAAAGGCCGCTCAATGTCCGCACCTTCGAGCCCCAGGGGCTACAGCGTGTTCTCCGCCGTCATGGCCCTCATCGTGGGCACGGCTGCAGTCCTCACCGCCCTGAACCTCGCCGTCACCGCGCGGGAGAGTTCCAGGGCCGCCCAGGATTCCGCCCTGGAGCTGTTCGGGGAGGCTTCCGCGCGCATCCGGGCCAACGTGGAACTGTTCTCCGGCGCCCTTTCCGCCCAGGCGGGCGCTGCAGCCCTCTTCCTCAAGGACGAGCACGCCCGGGGGAGCTCCCGTCTGGAGTTCCTCACCGGCCTGCTGGACGCCAATCCGGACCTCCTGAGCGTCTACTCCGGCCATGCTGACGGTGATTTCATCCAGGTCTTCTCCGTCAAGGACAGGCCCGCCGTGAAACAAATCTATCGCGCTCCCCTCGATGCCGCCTACATCGAACGCACCATCCTGCGCAGGCCCGACGGCGCGCGCCTCCAGACCTGGACCTTCCTCGGCACCGCCCTGGAACGACTGGATTCGCGCGAGGAAACGGACTTCGACTACGACCCGCGCACCCGTCCCTGGTACAAAGACGCCCTGGGCGCCAACAACACCGTATTCACGGCCCCCTACGTCTTCAGCAGCTCCGGCCTGCCCGGCATCACCGGAGCCCGTCCCCTGGCCTCGGGCGACGGGGTCTTCGGCGCGGACGTGAGCTTGAAGCAGCTTCAGGACATGGTCGCGCGCCAGGGCGTCACGCCGGGCGGGCGCGTGTTCCTCATGGACACCGGAGGACGCCTGGTGGCCCTCCCCCGCGACGACGTGGTGGTCCCCAAGGGCCAGGGCCTTGCGCTCAAGCCGGCCTCGGAGGCCGTCGACCCCACGGTGCGCGCCCTGGCCCGCGCTTTCGAGGAGTCCAGGGAACCGGTCTCCACGCAATGCAGGACCTTCAGCCTGGACATGAACGGCAAGCCGGGCCTGGCCTGCATCGTCTCCCTTGCCGGGCCGGGTTCGCCGGACCTCGTGCTGGCCCTGGCGGCCCCGGAAGACGACTTCACGGCTCACATCAGGGGCATGGCGCGCCAGAACATGCTGTTCACTCTGGTCTTCCTGGTCCTGGCCGTGCCCGTTGCCTGGATCATCGCGCGCAGGGTCGCCCGGCCGTTGTCCCACCTGGGTCGGGAGGCCGCCCGCGTGCGCGCGCTGGACTTCTCCCCGGGCGACCCCGTGGCCACGCGCATCGAGGAGGTGCGCCAGTTCGCCCAGGCCTTCGAGGTGATGCGCGAGACCATCCGCAGCCACACCCTGGCCCTCAAGGAGAAACAGCAAAGCCTTCAGCGCCTCCTGGACGCCGGGCTGGCCCTCTCCGCCGAACAGGACATGGGCAGGCTCCTGGAAATGATCTTTTGCACCGCCAAGGACTTCGGCCACGCCGACGGCGGGGCCGTCTACCTGCTGGACCCCGACGGCCTCTCCGTGGAGCTGGTCAGCCTGCGCGGCGGGACGGCCATGCTGGGCAAGCTCACCACGAACCCCGCCTCGCGGGTTGCGGTCGATCCCGACATCGTGGACCTGCTGGACAGCGGCACCGTGCTCTTCCACGCCTGCCAGGCCTTCGTGGAGGGGCGCAACGCGGCGGTCTCCGGCGAGGGATTCGAGCTTTTCCCCACGGGGCTGCCCGGCGAGCAGGATGACTATGCCATCCGCTCCCTGCTCACCGTGCCCCTGACCAACCGCCTGGGCAAGGCCGTGGGCGTGCTGCAGCTCTTCAACCCCGTGGACCCCGCCACCGGCGAGGCCCTCGACCTGCACCACCCCGGCGCGGGCTTCGTGGAGGCCCTGGCCGCCCAGGCTGCCGTGGCCCAGGACAACTGGAACATGGTGCACTCGCTGCGCGAGCTCTTCGAGTCCGTCATCCGGCTTACGGCGGGCGCCATCGACGCCAAGTCCCCCTACACGGGGGGGCACTGCGTGCGCGTGCCCGTGCTGGCCGAGATGATCGCCCAGGCCGCACACGAGGCCGACCATGGCCCCCTGGCGGGCTTCACCATCGAGGGCGAGGAGCGCTGGCGGGAATTCACCGTGGCCGCCTGGCTCCACGACTGCGGCAAGCTCGTCATCCCCGAATACGTGGCAGACAAGGCCACCAAGCTCGAGGCCCTGCACAACCGCATCCACGAGGTGCGCGCCCGCTTCGAGATCCTCTGGCGCGACGCGCAGATCGACGCCCTGCGCCAACTGGCC
>NZ_JBZVFJ010000257.1:0-2965 GCF_058402725.1 Fundidesulfovibrio sp.
AGAGGCTTCGCGGTCGTCGCCGACGAGGTGCGCAAGCTGGCCGAAAAGACCATGAACGCCACCCGCGAGGTGGGCCAGGTGATCCAGGGCATCCAGCAGAGCGCCACGCGCAGCGCGGCGGGCATGGACGGCGCGGTGGACCTCATCCGGGAGGCCACCAGCGAGGCCGACGGCTCGGGACGCGCCCTGGGCGAGATCGTTGCCCTGGTGGACGACGCCTGCGGCCGCATCCAGGCCATCGCGGCGGCCTCGGAACAGCAGTCCGCCTCCTCGGAGCAGATCAGCCGCACCATGGAGGACATCCACCGCGTGAGCGCGGACACGTCATCGGCCATGAACCAGTCCGCCCAGGCCGTGAACCTGCTTGCGGCACAGACCTCGGATCTTCTGCTCGTCATCGGCAGCCTGCGGGAAGTGGAGAACCACCCGGCCCTGGCCGCCTGACATCGCGCGTCGACGCCCGCCGCGCTTCGACCCGGCGGCGGGCGTGCACGCGCCGCTCGGCGGGCTCATCCGTAGAGCGCCACCCCCGCCAGGGCCGCCGCCAGGGCCACCCACACGCGGCCAGCGCCCCGGAAGCCCGCCGCCAGTGCCAGGACGGCCAGGGCGATGCCGGGGACGTCCCAGGCGCGGCCTGCGGCCGTCAGGGCGGCCAGTCCCGCCGTGATGCCGCAGAGCACGGCTCCGGCCCCGGCCAGGGCCTTGCGCGCCCAGGGGCTGGCGGACAAGGCCTCCATGCAGGGCGCGGCGGCCAGGAGCGTCAGCACCGTGGAGAGCGCGGCCCCCGCTCCGGCGGCCAGAGCCCCGGGCAGGCCCCGGGCCAGCATGCCGCATCCGGCGGCAAGGGCCGCCGCCGGGCCGGGCACGGCCAGGGCCAGGGCCGCAAGGTCCGCGAAGGCCCCGGGCGCGAGCCAGTGCCTCGCGCGCACGAAGTCCCCCGAGAGCAGGGGCCAGGCCCCCGCGCCGCCCAGTCCCCAGAATTCGGCCTTGAACGCGGCCAGGAAGATCCGCCCCAGCCCCGAGTCCAGGAGGAAGACGCCCCCTGTCGCCACGGCCAGGACCCCGAAGAGCGCCAGGAAGCGCCCGGGCCGGAGGCAGGAGGGGGCGCAGGAGGGCGCGGTCGCCTCGGTCGGCGCAGGCTCCGGCAGCAGGAGCACGCCGATCACCGCGCCGCCCAGGAGCATGGCGAAGGGCTTGAGCCCCAGGAAGAAAAGCCCTCCGGTGCAGACCGCCAGCCCCGCGCTCACCAGCCGCCCGGGCAGACGGCGCAGGCCGTCCAGGGCCAGGGCCGCCAGCACGCCCGGCAGGGCCGCGCCCAGGCCCCTCAGGGCCGCCCGGGGCCAGGGCTGGGTCCAGAAGTCGCCGGGAAGGGAGGCCAGACCGGCAAGGAGGAGCATCCCGGGCAGGCAGGCGGCCAGAGCCGCCGCCGCGAGGCCCGGGCCTCCGGCCAGGGCGTGGCCTTCCAGGGCCGCGCGCCGCGCCGGTGCGTCGCCGGGCCAGAGCGGCGGCAGGCCGGGCCGGAAGTCGCGCGGCTTGGCGAGGAGGGCGCCGGGAGAAAGTCCGGCGCAGAGGCCACGGAGAAGGACGTCGATGAGTTTGTGGCGTGTGGTCATGGCGTCCTCAGCAGATCAGGGCGGCCAGTGCCGCCGCACCCAGCACCACCCAGTAGACGGCCACCTTGGCGGCCAGCGCCCCCAGGGAGAGGGCCAGGAGGAGGGCGGTGCGCCAGTCCCAGGCCACGGCCTTGGAGAGGGTCCAGCTCACGGCCACGATCATGCCCCCCAGGGTGGCCAGCACCCCCG
Source organism: Fundidesulfovibrio sp. (assembly GCF_058402725.1). Taxonomy (NCBI): domain Bacteria; kingdom Pseudomonadati; phylum Thermodesulfobacteriota; class Desulfovibrionia; order Desulfovibrionales; family Desulfovibrionaceae; genus Fundidesulfovibrio; species Fundidesulfovibrio sp. Next base: position 1,803 of record NZ_JBZVFJ010000257.1, read on the forward strand.
AGAGGGCCTGGCGCGCCCGGCGCGAGCCGATGATGGCCCTGCGGTAGTGGGAGGCGGCCAGCACCACCACGAAGGAGGCCGCGAACACCCCGATCGCGCCCACCAGCGCCCCGGGCACGCCGCGCACCATGTAGCCCATGAAGGCCGAGGCCAAAAGGCTCGGCCCCGGGGTCACCTGGGCCAGGGCCATGCCCTCGATGAACGTGGATTCGTCGATCCAGCCCCGGTACTCCACCACCTCGGCGTACATCACGGGGAACACGCCGAAGCCGCCGAAGGCCAGCATGTCCACCTTGATCATGGACACGGCCAGCTGGAAGAGCAGCCTGTCCCAGACATAGAGCGCCCCCAGGCAGGCCAGCTGCACCAGGCCCACGATCACGGCAAGTCGCAGCGCGCCGTCGCCCTCGGGGCCTTCGCCCGCGTCGGGGGCCGGTCCCGGGTCCAGGAAGAGCATGCCCAGCACGGCCGCGCCGCCCACGATGGGCACGATGCCCGCGCCGCCCAGGAAGAGCGCCGCCGCGCCCGCCGTGAAGGCCTGATGGCGGCGCGTGGGGGCGAAGCGCTTCACGAAATCCAGGCAGGACATCAGGCAGATGGCCAGCACCACCACCTTGAGGCCCATGTACACGGCCTGGGCTAGGGGGGCGTTGCGCGTGCCCATGTAGAAGCTGGAGAGCCCCAGCATGAGCAGGAAGGCCGGGGCCGAGAACCCGGCGTAGGCCGCCAGCGCGCCCCATAGCCCGCGCAGCTTGAGCCCGATGTAGGCCGCCAGCTGCATGAGCGTGCCGCCCGGGATGAGCTGGCACAGGCCCAGGCCCAGGCGGAACTCCTCGCGGCTGACGAAGGCGCGCTTCTCCACGGCCTCGCGGCGCATCATGGGCATCATGGCCGGGCCGCCGTAGGCCGTGGCCCCCACGATGAAGAAGCTCTTGAAGATGGTCCAGAGGCTGGTGCGGGCGGTCATGGAGACTCCTGCCGTACGAATTCCGGGCAGGATACGGCGAAGCGCGCGATTTGAAAACGGGTCCGGCGCGGTTGGGTTGGCTGGCGCGCTCGACAGGATAACCGATGATTCGCCCGCCGCCCGGCGACACGGCAGGCCAGTTGCGCTGGTACATCCTGCGCGATCTGAACGAGTACCACCACAAGCGCCACCGTCT
>NZ_JBZVFJ010000258.1:0-2939 GCF_058402725.1 Fundidesulfovibrio sp.
CCCACCGGGTGGGCGAGACGGCCACGGCCATGGAAGAGATGAACGCCACCGTCCTGGAAGTGGCCCGCAACGCCTCCCAGGCCGCCGAAACCTCCACCAGGGCGCGCGACAGGGCCGAATCCGGAGCCAAGGTGGTGGGGCGCGTCATCAACTTCATCGGGCAGGTGAAGCACAACGCCGACCAGTCCCGCGAGGACATGGGCGCGCTGGGCAGGCAGGCCGAGGGCATCGGACAGATCCTGGGCGTGATTTCCGACATTGCGGACCAGACCAACCTGCTGGCCCTCAACGCGGCCATCGAGGCGGCCCGCGCGGGCGAGGCGGGAAGAGGCTTCGCGGTCGTCGCCGACGAGGTGCGCAAGCTGGCCGAAAAGACCATGACCGCCACCAAGGACGTGGGCGACGCCATCCGGGACATCCAGCAGGGCGCCAAAAAGAACCAGGACAACACCGAACAGGCCGTGCACGCCATCGAGGAGGCCACCGGCCTGGCCTCCCAGTCCGGCGAGGCCCTGGCGGAGATCGTCCGGCTGGTGGAGCTGGCGGCCGACCAGGTGCGCTCCATCGCCACGGCATCGGAACAGCAGTCGGCTGCCAGCGAGGAGATCAACCGCTCCATCGAGGACGTCAACCGCATTTCCACCGAGACGGCCGACGCCATGCGCCAGTCGGCCCAGGCCGTGGGCGAACTGGCCAACCAGAGCCTCGTGCTCAAGAACCTCATCGAGAACATGAAAGGCGAAAGCGGCGGACACGGCGGGCGGCGCGCCCTGACCTGACGCGATGCATGCCCTGGCGGCGCGCGGCGGGCAACGGCCAACCTGCCGGTGCGGAGCGGCCCTGGCGCCAGTGACGACTCTCGCCCCTCTTCTCAGGGGGGCATCAAGCAAAGGCCGGGAGACGAGCGACGTCTCCCGGCCTCTCTGCTTGGCGTCAAAATCCGGGGTCGCGCGGGGCTAGCTGGCGCGCAGCTCCCCGATGAGCCCGCGCAGCGTCCGGGACTGTGCGGCCAGCCCGGCCACGGCCTGGGCCGAATGGTCCATGGCCTGGGCGGTCTCCATGGAGATGCGGTTCACGTCCTCCAGTGAGCGGTTGATCTCCTCGCTGGAGGCAGACTGCTGCTCCGAAGCCGTGGCGATGGAACTGACCTGCATCGAGGCCTCGTCCACCAGGGACACGATGGCTTCCAGCGCCTTGCCCGAGAGACCTGCCTGGGACGTTGCGCTCTCGATGCGCGAGACGGCGCCCTCCACGTTGCGGATGGTGTCCGCCGCGCCCTGCTGGATGCCTCCGATGGAGCTGGCCACCTCCTTGGTGGCCTGCATGGTCTTCTCGGCCAGCTTGCGCACCTCGTCGGCGACGACCGCGAAGCCTCTTCCCGCCTCGCCCGCGCGGGCCGCCTCGATGGCCGCGTTGAGGGCCAGCAGGTTGGTCTGGTCCGCGATGTCGGAAATCACGGAGAGGATGCGTCCCACGTCGCGGGCGCTCCCCTCCAGTTCCCCCATGGCGCGCTTGAGTTCCAGGGACTGGTCCCGGGCCTGGGTGATGCCCGCCATGGCCTCGCGCACCACCTGCGCGCCGTTCAGGGCTTCCTGGCGCGCCTTGTCCGAGGTGGCGGCCGCAGCCGAGGCGCTGCGCGCCACTTCCAGCACCGTGGCGTTCATCTGCTCCATGGCCGTGGCCGTCTCGGCCATGCGCGCGGACTGCAGCGACGCACCGCCGCTGGCCTGCTCCACCTCCGAGGCCAGCTGCTCGGACGACGTGGTGACGGCCAGCACCACGTCCTCCAGCCTGTCGGCGGCCATGGCCATGCCCTCGCTCTTGGCCCGTTCGGCCCTGGCAGTGGCCTCCTGCGCCTCCCTGGCCGCCTCGCGGGCGTGCTCCGCCTCGCGGGAGGCCTCCTGCATCGCCTTCTCGGCCTTGTCGATCATGGTCCGGATGGTCTCCAGCATGGCCCCCAGCGCGCGGCGCAGGGCGGCCACCTCGTCGCCACCCTTGGCCTCGATGGCCACGTTCAGGTCACCCGAGGCCACGTGCTGGGCGAAGTCCACAGCCCCCAGGAGCGGGCCGGTGATGCTGCGGAACACCAGCCACCCCAACAGCAGACTCACCAGGACCACACCCAGGGCCACACCCAGGTTCAGGAAGAAGGCGCTGCGGGCCTTTTCGAGAACGCCCGTGCAGCGTTCCATCACGTTGGCCGCCCAGGCGTCCTCCACGAGCTTGAGCGCGTCGATGCGCGCGGTGGATGCCTTGAACCACGCCTGGGGATCTCCCTCCAGGGCAGGCTTGGACTGGTTGGCGAAGGCCTTGGCCCGGAAGACATCCACCTCTTTGGCCGGTCCTTCGGTGCGCGAGGCGAGGAGGCTGGCCGCCTGGTCGCCGCCCAGGGTGGCGAAGGAGCCCAGGTGGGCATCCTGAACGCCCAGACGCGAGAGCCAGTCCTTGTAGAGTTCGGGGGTGAAGCGACCGGCGGAGAAGGCCCCGTTGAGCAGGGCGCGCTCCTGCCCGGCGGCTTCCTTCCCGCGCAGAAGCTCCACGTAGGCGGCCGCTGGGCGCGTCATGCCGCTGCCTGCGGCCAGGGTGAGTATGACCGAACAGCCGCCCAGGACTTTGTCGATGGACTGGGTGTAGGACCCGATGGCCTCGCGGGCCTCCAGGCGTTTGGCGTCCACGCTGGCGTGCTGGCCGTCCAGCCCTGAGAGCACGGGTTCCAGAGCCGCCAGGGCTTTGGCCATGGACGGTTGCTTCGCGGCCTCGGCAGAACGGGTCAGCGTATCCCGGAGTTGCGACACGGCGGCATTCGAGGCCCCGCGCTGGGCATTGAGCTCAGGCCCGAAACGTTCGCCCTTGCTGGCCAGGTAGCCGGAAGACAGGCCCCGCTCCTTCTGGAGTTCGTGCGCCAGACCGCCCAGGCGCACCATGACGTCCACCGCCTC
>NZ_JBZVFJ010000259.1:0-2896 GCF_058402725.1 Fundidesulfovibrio sp.
GTGAAGCCCGCGAAGCAACTGCCGGGGTCCGGGGGGAGGCTCTCCCCCCGGCGGGTCCAGGGCGGAGCCCTGGTGGGTGCAGGGAGGCTCGGCGGATCGTCTTCAAATCGGTCCGCCGAGCCTCCCTGCGCAGAGGACCGGGACCGGCAGCATAGCCCTACCCGGTGAAGCCCGCGAAGCAACTGCCGGGGTCCGGGGGGAGGCTCTCCCCCCGGCGGGAGAGTGCAGAGAGGGCGGAGCCCTCTTTGCCCGCCGGAGGCCTCTTCTCCTGGCGCCTGGCCGCCCGCCTCCGAAGCAGCTCCTGCGGCCCGTCTATTTCGTCTGCCGGTCCATGAGCGTGGCCAGGGCTTTGAGGTGTCCGCGTTCCTCGTTGGCCAGGTCCAGGAGGGTCTGCCTGCCCTCGCCCTGGGCGTTGGCGGCGAAGCGCATGTAGAGGTCCATGGCCTGGGCCTCGATGCCCATGGCCATGTCCAGGGCGTCGCGGGGCGCGGCGGGCTGTTTGCGATCCGCGAGGATGTCCTGGGCGTCGCGTCCTCCCTCCATGGCCTTGTCCACGGCCTGGGCCTCCAGGTCTTCGATGCCCCGGCTTTCGGGGTGGTAGCCCTTGAAGAGGTGGTAGACCACCAGCTTGTGCTTGTCCTCGAAGCCCGCGAGCCGGTTGAAGAGGTCCTTGAGGCCCTGGTCCGGGAACTCGCCCGCGAGGCGCTGGTAGAACAGGCCCAGCTCTCGCTCCATGGAGTAGGCGAGTGCGAGGATGCGTTCGGGCGGTTCGTCGCCGGTGAGGTGGCGCATGCCGGTCTCGGGAGCGCCGGTGGCGGTTGCTCCGGTCCAGGCCATGATGCCGCCCAGGATGTTGGTCACGTCGGGATGCGCCTGGGCCAGCAGGGAGGCGGCGGCCGCGCTGCGCCGCCCGGAGTGGCAATAGACCAGCACGGGCGCGTCGTCCGGGACTTGGGCGCGTCGCTCCTCCAGTTCGCCCAGGGGAAGGAGTTTGGCCCCGGGCAGGTGGAATTCCTCGTATTCCCAGGGCTGGCGCACGTCGAGGACGAGGAGCCCGCCGGGGCGTTCCCTGGCGAGGAGCGCCTTGGCGGAGGCGGCGTCGATGTCCTTGGGCGGGTGGCTGTTCATGGGGCCTCCGGGGGCTTTGACGGTGAGCAGGAATCGGAAGTATTCGAGCAGGGCGTTGAGTTTCCGCACGATTTCCTCTAGGCAGTGAGCCGGCGGCAAGCCGAAGCGAGGCAGGACATGCAAGCACGTACGGGCCTCCCCTGGTGGCCGGGGGTTGTGGTTCTTGTGGCGGTATCCATCATGGCGGCGTGGGTTGTCAACGAAGCGCGGCCCGTGAAGCTCCCGTGGTGGTCCGATTTCCGGGCTGAGAAGGCGGCGCAGACCCAGCGCAAGGGCTTCCTTACGGTGGCCCCGGCCGAGGCCCGGGCCATGCTGGTGGCGGGCGCGCGCCTCTTCGTGGACGCGCGCGAGCCCGCCGAGTTCGAGGCCGGACGCATCCCCGGCGCGGTGAACGTGCCCGCCGAGGCGCTGCTCACGGGGATGGATTCGGTGCTGCCCGGCGTGGAGAAGGGGCGTCCGCTGCTGGTCTACTGCGGCGACCTGGCCTGCCCCAAGAGCAGGGACCTTGCCCAGGGGCTCAAGGAACTCGGCTTCGCGGACATCGCGGTGATGCCCGAGGGGCTTGAAGGCTGGCGCGCCGCAGGCGGCCCGGTGGAGGCGAAATGATGCGGGCGCTTTTCTTTCTTGCCAGGCTCGCGTTCGGCGCGGTGTTCGTCTACGCCGGGGCCGAGAAGATGGCCGACCCGGCCACGTTCGCGGACGTGATCTTCAACTACCGCATGCTGCCGGGACAGCTGGTCTACCCGGTGGCCCTTTTCCTGCCCGCGCTGGAGGTGGTGTGCGGCCTGGCCCTGTGGACGGGCTGCATGGCCCGCGCGGCGGCGGGCATCCTCAACCTGCTCATGATCGCCTTCATGCTCGGCCTGGGGCAGGCCATGCTCCGGGGCCTGGACGTGACCTGCGGCTGCTTCGGCGGCGCGGGCCAGGCCGTGACCGGCGAGACCCTGCTGCGCGACGCGGCGATCCTTGCCGTGGGCCTGCTGGCCCAGTGGGGCGCGGTGGTCCAGGCCAGGGACGACGCCGGAATTTAGCTCAGGGTTTCCAAGGCTTCCTCCAGGGTGTCGTAGGCCCGGTGCAGTTCGGCGGGCGCGAGGCACGCCGGGGGCATCAGGTAGAACACGTCGCCCAGCGGGCGCACGTAGAATCCGCGCTCCAGGAAGAAGGCCTTGATGCGCCTGCCCACGGCGGCTTCGTAGCCTACGCCCGAACCCGTCACGTCCACCGCGCCGATGGCCCCGCGCCAGCGGGGCCGCGCGAGTCCGTGGCGTCCCGCCAGCGCCTGGAGGCGCTGGGCGTGGACGGCCTCCAGGGCCTTGATGCGCCCGAGCGTCCCCTCCTCCCCGAACAGACCGAGCCCGGCCAGGGCCGCCGCGCAGCCCAGTGGGTTGGCGGTGAAGGAGTGGCCGTGGGCGAAGGCCCGGTCGAAAGTCTGGCCTGAGAATCCCTGGTAGACGGCCTCGGTGGCCACGGTGACGGCCATGGGCAGGAACCCGGCCGTGAGCCCCTTGGCCAGGCAGACGATGTCCGGGGCGAAGCCCACCTGTTCGCAGGCGAAGAGGGTCCCGGTGCGTCCGAAGCCGGTCATCACCTCGTCGTAGAGCACCAGCGCACCGGCCCGGCGGGCCAACTCCGAGAAGGCCTTCACGAATCCTGGCCGGGCCATGCGCATGCCCGAGGCGCCCTGCACCAGGGGCTCCAGGAGCACGCCCGCCACGTTGCCCGCGTGCACGGCGAAGTAGTTTTCGGTCACGGCCAGGGCCTGTGATTC
>NZ_JBZVFJ010000260.1:0-2870 GCF_058402725.1 Fundidesulfovibrio sp.
CGCCAGGGCGTGCACGGCCTGGGTGGTCTTCACGCCCTCGGCCACGGTGCGCATCTCCGTGAGGATGTCCATGAGCTTCTGGCCCTTGGCCAGCCTGCGCCCCACCTGGCGGTTGCGCGAGAGGTCGCCCGTGCAGGTGAGCACCAGGTCGCCCAGGCCCGAGAGGCCGGTGAAGGTCTTGGGGTCGGCCCCGAGCTTCGCGCCCAGGCGGGCCATCTCGGCCAGGCCGCGCGTGATGAGCGCGGCGCGGCCGTTGGCGCCGAAGCCCAGCTCGTCGGAGACGCCCGCCGCGATGGCGATGATGTTCTTCACCGCGCCGCCCAGCTCCACGCCGCGCACGTCCTTGTTGGTGTAGACCCGGAAGGAGTCGGTGGCGAAGGTCTGCTGGATCTCGCGGGCCAGGTCCTTGTCCTTGCAGCCCAGGCTGATGGCGGTGGGCATGCGCCGGATGGTCTCGTAGGCGAAGCTTGGGCCGGAGAGCACGGCGAAGCGGTGCTTGCGCCCGCCCATCACGTCCTCGCAGACCTCGGACATGGTCTTGCCGGTGTCGAGTTCCATGCCCTTGCTGGCGCAGACGATGGCCGGGTTCTTGGGCAGGAAGTCGCGCATCTCGCCCAGCTTGCCGCGCGTGAACTGGCTGGGAAGGGCCATGACGAAGAGTTCCTTGCCCGCGCAGGCCTGCTCCAGGTCCAGCGAGACCTGGAGGTTGGGCGAGAGCTTCACCCCCGGCACGTACCATCCGTTCTCGCCCGTGGACTTGATCTGGGCCAGAAGCTCCATCTCGCGCACCCAGAGGGTGACGTTCTCTCCCTTGCCTGCCAGCAGGTCGGCCAGGGTGGTCCCCCAGCTGCCGCCGCCTATCACCGCTACGTTCATGATTGTCTCCTCGCATGGCGCGGGCCAACGCCCCCGCGTCTGGGCAATTGCATCTACCACATGAACCCGGTAGAGAGAAAGGGCATCCCACGCCCCTTCCCAGGAGGTTTCATGTCCCAGGCCAAAGAGTTCAGCGCGGTGGAGCGGCGCATCCTGTCCATCGTGCAGGGCGATCTGCCCGACGGCCCCGAGCCCTTCGCCGAGGTGGCGCGCATGGCGGGGGCCACCCTGGAGCAGGTGCTGGAGCTGATCCGGGGCATGAAGGAACGCGGCGAGATCCGCCGCTTCGGGGCCACCCTGCGCCACCAGAAGGCCGGCTACGGCTCCAACGCCATGGTGGCCTGGTTCGTGGACCCGGAAGACATGGAGCGCATGGGGGCCTTCTTCGCGGCCCGTCCCGAAATCTCCCACTGCTACCACCGCGTGAACTGCATGGACTGGCCCTACAACCTCTACACCATGGTCCACGCCAAAAGCCGTCAGGCCTGTGACGAAACCGTGGCCGAACTGGCCAGGCTCTCGGGGCTTGACGAATACGACGTGCTGGAAAGCCGCAGGGAGTTCAAGAAGACCAGCATGCGGTATTTCTAGGCTCGCGCCGCCCCAGACCGGAAGTTCGTTGCCGGACGCCATGATGCGGCGTGCGTCCGCCGCGCCCGGCCACGCCGGATACGCGCTCTTCGGACGCGAAGCGGCGCGCCTGCCCGCCGAAACGCGAAAGCCCCCTTGCGGGGGCTTTCGCGTTTCGGGGCGGTTCGCCGCGCCTCAGGCCACGCGGTTGGAAACCAGGCCCTTGAACACTTCCAGGATGAGCAGGTTGATCTTGGTGGGCGCGTTGATGAAGGCGTCCACCTCGGCGGCGCGCTGCGCCGCCTTCTCCACGGCGTATTCCCGGATGAGCTGGTTGACCAGATTCGCGTCCGGGATGCGGGCTGGGCTGGTCGGTGATGTGGACATGCGCGCCTCGCTGACGTTGACGGCGCTCCGGGGCGGAGCGGCCTTATGTCTCATCGGCCGACGGGGGGCGGTTCTTTAGGCCCCCGGCGGCCGGAAGCACCCCTGCCGCGCGCCGCGCCCGGAAGCAACCGCGTCACGCCGGGAGGGCCGGGGCCTCACGGCGTGACGCGCACGTTCTCGTGCGTCGCCTGCGCCGGGGCGCGTGGCGGGCGGTTCGCCGCCGTGCGGCTCAGGCCGCGTCCTGGGAGTCCCCCCCGGCCGCCGCGCCGATGTGCGTCAGCTCCGCCTCGGTGAACACCTTGTCGATGTCCAGGATGATGATGAACTCCTCCTGGTGCTTGCCGATGCCCTGGATGAAGTCCGCCTTGATGGACGTGCCCATGCGGGGCGCGGGTTCGATGTCCTTGGGCTCGATGTCCATCACTTCCTTCACCGAGTCGGCCAGCGCGCCCAGGACCGTCTCCTCGCCGCCCAGGGAGACCTCCACGATGATGATGCAGGTGTTCACGGTGCGCGTGGTCTCGGCCATGCCGAACTTCAGGCGCACGTCCACCACGGGCACGGCGCGTCCGCGCAGGTTGATCACGCCCCGGATGTAGTCCGGGGTGCGCGGCACCTTGGTGATGGTGGTGTACTCCAGGACCTCGCGCACGCTGGCGATGTCCAGGGCGAAGACCTCCTCGCCCAGGGTGAACGTCAGGTACTGATTGGTGGTTTCGCTCACGGTCCGCTCCCCTGGCTAGAATTTCTCGAAGTCGTCGTCGTGGTCGCCCGCGCCCAGGTCCAGGGTGACGCCCTTGCCGGGCTTGCGGACCGAGGGCTTGGACGCGGCCTTGCGCGGGGCCGGGGCGGCGTGTCCGCCGGGCAGGGCGCGGGGGGCCTGGCGGCGCAGGGAGGAGCCGCCCTTGAGCCTGAAGAAGCTCACGGTGGAGAGCAGCTGTTCGGCCTGGCTGGAGAGCTCCTCCGAGGTGGAGGCCATCTCTTCCGAGGCCGAGGCGTTCTGCTGGATCACCTGGTCGAGCTGCTGCACGGCCTTG
>NZ_JBZVFJ010000261.1:0-2831 GCF_058402725.1 Fundidesulfovibrio sp.
GCACCAGCCTCCGCAGGCTGTCTCGGAAGCGCACGAGCATTCCGTCGTCGTTCCAGCGCCGCGTCGGCCACGCGGTCGCCAGGTGCGTGCTCACCTCGGCGAGGTAGTTCTCGATCGTCGTGCCCGCCAGCCCGTCCTCTCGGAGCTGCTCTCCGAACGCCGCCAGCAGTCGCGCGACCTCCGCCTCGCGCACGCGCGCCTCGCTCACTCCGTGCTCTCGCAGGAAGCCGCGCCATCGCTCCAGCCCCACGCGCTTCCGCGCTCGCATGCCGCGAATGGCGGCGAAGGCGCGGGCGGCAGCCACGAGATCTCGCAGGGCTCGCGGAGTCGCCGGAGCCGTGCGTCGGGGTTCCGCGCCCGCCACTCGGCCACCCGGCCCCTCGACAGGTCGTCCGCGTCCCGGTTGAGCGCCTCTGGCACCCAGTCGGAGAAGAGCTGGAACCGGAACCGTGCCGCCAGCAGCAGCACCTCGCGCAGCAGCCTCGTCAACACGAGACTCGCTGCGTGGCCCGTCGTGAGGACCGTGGCGGTGGCCTGGTTGTCCACTTGGACACGCACCGCCGTCCCCGCCAGCTCCGGCGCGAGCTGCCGCAGTGCCACGAGCACCATCAGCAGCTCGAGGTGCGTCGAGTGCGCGGATCGCCATGTCCGCGACCACGACACCACCCACGCCCTCGTCGTCCCGCACACGAACCCGCCCCCCGTCGTCGAGGCGTCCGTGGCGATGCGCACCGTGGCCTCCTCCCGCGATCTCGGGAGCGGCCACTCCAGCGCGCGCTTCCGCAGCACTGCTGCCCACCAGTCGAGCTCCTCCGCCACCGCCGGCGGGAGCGGTCGTCGCCCGCGGCCCGCCTCTCGCAGCAGCCACGCGGCGCACCGCGACGTCGCCCACAGGAACGCGCGGCCCGGCAGCACGACGGTCGCCAGGTGCTGCAAGAGGCCGGCCACCTCCGCCACCTCCGTCGCGCTCGACTGCGCTCGCCGCCGCATCCCCGCGATGAGTGCGACGGCCTTCGCGACCTTTCGTCGCGGCACGCTCACCGTGAGCGTGTCCATGTTCCACTGGAACCCGAGCCACTCTTTCGTGGCCCTCGGAGGACCCGCGTCCTCCAGCTTCCCGCGCGACACCTGCAGACCGACTCGGTCCAGCTGTCCCACGAGCTCCGTCGCCGCCGACACTGTCGTCGTCTCGCGCGCCGCGACCTCGGCCACGAGGAAGTCGTCCACGTAGGCGCGCACCAACGTGCGCTGCCCACGACTGCGCGCCCGCCGCTCCACGAGCTCCGCCAAGGCGGACGAGAGCCGACACATCCAGAACGGGGACCACGCGCCACCCATCGGCAGGCGCGTGTCCCAGAGCTCCCGGCCTCGCCACCGCAGCAGCAACAGCGGCCAGTCCGCCGGCGCGACGGGGACGCGGCGAAACGCGGACGCGATGTCCACGACCTGGAGCATCACGTCTTCGCCGTCCCCGCACGCCTGCCGCATCCGTCGCAGCTCGCGTCCCGTCCGCCACACGCGCGCCATCTCCACGCGCCCCAGCGCCTCGGCGTCCACGCCTGCGTTCACGCCCCTCTTCTCTCCGCGCACCCAGCCCGAATGGTCCACGAGCATCCGGGTCGAGCCGTTCGTCTTCGCGCGCGCCGCGATCGGCGCGTTCCGTCCCCGCGCCTCGGGGAACTCCCCCAAGACCTCCGTCACGTCCACCAACACCCCTGCTTCCACCTCCTCCGCGACGAGAGCGCTGATCGCCTCGCTCGCCTCCTCCGCCGACCCCTTGTTCGGCACGCGCCCGGTCGGGAGTCGCCCCACGAACCCCACCGGCACCCCGAACCGCGCCACATCGACCAGCCACTCCAGCTCCGGTCGCTCCTCCGCCAACTGCCTCGCCTCCTCCACCACCAGTCCTCCCGACACCTCCCACTCGCCGGCCCCGACCTCCGCCCGGCGCCGCCAACGCTCCTCCAGCCTCCCCGCCTTCGCCGCCGCGGCGACCTCGCGTGCCACCCAGTCGGACGCACGGGACGATCCGCATCTCGGCCCAGCCCCGTCGTGCGCGCGAGCCGGTCCCGAGTCGCCGCCGCCGGCCCTACTGGCCTCCGCGACGGGCGAGCTGCCGCGCGACTGCGTCTCGGAGCGCGGCCCACTCCTTGTCGCCGAGCCCGAGGTCCGCCGGCTTGAAGGTCGCGCGGTGCGCGACCGTGTGCGCGACCCGCGCACGCCGGAAGTCGGGGACGCTGTCGGCCGTGACGCGGGGGTCGGCGAGCGCCTCGACGTCCCACGGGGACCGCCGAATCGGGTCGTACGCGAGCCCGAGCGCGACCGCGGTCTCGCGCAGTGTCGTGGGACGGCCGCCGTCCCCTCGCGCCGCCCGCGCCGCCGCGTCCTTGCTTGTCCGGCCCGCACTTGCCCCAGCACTTGCCCCAGCACTTGCCCCAGCACTTGGTCCTGCGCTTGCCCCAGCACTTGATCCGTCGGCTCCTTCACGAAAGAGCCGGTCCTCCCGCGCGCGCAGCTCGTCCAGCCGCGCCCGACGCAGCGCCCGACGCAGGTGCGCGTGCTTGCGCGCATACGCAGGCGAGAACCGCTTCCCGCTCGCGCCGCACGCCACGATCGTCCGCACGAGGCGCCGCACGAACTCGCCGCGCACTGCCGCGCCCGCCCGCTCGCCGCCGCCGTACCGGAGGAGGAGCAACGTCCACTCCTCCCCGATCGCGCGCCACTCCGACCGCGAGCCGCCCACGACCCGCCCCACGAACTCCGCCAGCGTACCCACCTGGGTACCGACGTCCGGGTGGGCCTCGCGCGCGCGCGAGAAGGCCGCGAGGTCC
>NZ_JBZVFJ010000262.1:0-2811 GCF_058402725.1 Fundidesulfovibrio sp.
CAAGCCCGGGGACGCCGAAGGCCCGGTACTGATAGACGTGGAGCACGTCCGTGGCCGGCCTTGTAGGCCGTGGCCAGCAGCATGAACTTGCCCATGAACCCCGCGAAGGGCGGGATGCCCGCCAGGGCGAACATGCTGGCCGCCAGCACGAAGGCCAGGATGGGCGAGCGCTTGTGCAGGCCCGCCAGGTCGTCCACGGTGAGGTTGCCCCCGTCCGGGGAGACGGCGCACAGGCCCAGGAAGGCCGCCAGCATCATGAACACGTAGGCCGTGGCGTAGTAGAGCGCCGAGGCGAAGCCCCAGGCGTCCAGGGCCACCACGCCCAAAAGCAGGTAGCCTGCGTGGGCGATGCCCGAGAAGCCCAGCATGCGCTTCACGTCCTTCTGGGCCAGGGCCGTGAGGTTTCCGTAGAACATGGAGGCCACCGAGAGCCCCGTGAGCGCGGCCTGCACGTGGCCAGCGGCAAGGCCCTCGGGGGGAGCGGCCATGGCGGCAAGGCGCAGGAGCACTGCCACGGCCGCCACCTTGGGCAGCGAGGCCACGAAGGCCGCCGTGTCGTTGGAGGCGCCCTGGTACACGTCGGGCGCCCAGAAGTGGAAGGGGAACACCGCCAGCTTGAAGAGCAGGCCCGCCAGCAGGGCCAGCAGGGCCGCCGCGCCCATGGGCGTGCCCGCCAGGGCGCGCATGGCCGGCACGGCCTGGTCCAGGTAGGTGGTCCCCGTGAGCCCGAAGACGTAGCTCATGCCGAAGAGCATGATCCCCGAGGCCGCCACGCCGAAGAGGATGTACTTGACCGAGGCCTCCATCTGGGCGCGCAGCCCCTCGCCCCGGCGCAGGGGCACGATGAGGTAGAGCGAGTACGATGAAAGCTCCAGTGCGATGAAGAGCGTGAGCAGCTCCACCGAGCTGACCAGCAGCGTAAGCCCCAGAAGGCTCGTGAGCAGGAAGAGGTAGTACTCCGGGCGCACCTCGCCGGGCACGCCCTTGAGGTCCGCGCCGAACAGGAGGATCAGCACGAAGCCCGAGGCCATGGCGCACTTCACCATCTGGGAGAAGAGGTCCACGCGGTAGGCCCCGGCGAAGAGGCTCCCCTCCAGGGGCAAAGACCAGAAGCACGCGGCCGCGAAGAGGGCCGCCACCGCGAGGGCGCAGAGCCTGGGGACCCTGGCGGCGTTTCCGGCCAGGGTGAGGACGAAGGCGGCCAGGCAGCCTGCGCAGAGGACGAGTTCCGGGACGAAGAGCTGTGCGTTCATGCGTGGGCCTTGCTGTGCTGTCGGTTCATGGGGCTCTTCAGCGGGTGAACAGGTCGGCCAGGGCCAGGGCGTTGGGGGCCTGGTAGCCGGTCTGGGCCAGCAGATGGCCGATGCTGGGGCGCATCACGCGCAGGAAGGGCTCGGGGGCGAGCCCGATCCAGAAGACGAAGACCAGGAGCGGGGCCAGGGTGACGGTCTCTCGCCATCCCAGGTCGGAAAGCTTGGACTGGTCGGGGTTGTTCACGCCGCCCCAGATCACGCGCTGGAGCAGGCGCAGCATGTAGGCGGCGGCCAGGATGGCCCCGGGCACGGCGGCCACCGCCGCCCAGGCGTTGTTGAAGAAGGCGCCTGCCAGGATGAGGAACTCGCCCACGAAGCTGTTGGTGCCCGGGAAGGCCAGCGAGGAGAGCGAGAAGAAGGCCAGATAGGTGACGTAGATGGGCATGAAGCGGCCCAGGCCCGCCGAGGCGTTGAGGTCGCGGGTGTGGGTGCGCTCGTAGAGCATGCCCACGCAGAGGAAGAGCGCGCCGGTGGTGACGCCGTGGTTGATCATCTGGAGCATGGCCCCTTCCAGGCCGCGCTCGTTGAGGGCGAAGATGCCCAGGGTCACGAAGCCCATGTGGCCCACGCTGGAGTAGGCGATGAGCTTCTTCATGTCCTGCTGGGCCAGGGCCGTGAACCCGCCGTAGAGGATGCCCGCCACCGAGAGCCATTGCAGGTAGGGCAGCAGCTCCACCACGGCGTCGGGCGTGATGGGCAGGCAGAACCGCACGAAGCCGTAGGTGCCCATCTTGAGCAGCACCGAGGCCAGGATCACCGAGCCCGCCGTGGGCGCTTCCACGTGGGCGGCCGGGAGCCACGTGTGGAAGGGGAACATGGGCACCTTGATGGCGAAGGCCAGGAAGAAGGCCAGGAAGACCATCACCTGAAAGCCCAGGGAGTACTGCTGGCCCATGAGCGCGGGGATGGAGAAGGTTCCCTGGCTCACGTAGAGGGCCACGATGGCCACCAGCAGGAGCACCGAGCCCGCCAGGGTGTAGAGGAAAAACTTCATGGAGGCGTAGGTCTTGCGCGGGCCGCCCCACACGGCGATGAGCAGGTACATGGGGATGAGCATGGCCTCCCAGAACACGTAGAAGAGCACCAGATCCAGGGCCAGGAACACGCCCAGCATGGAGGTTTCCATCACCAGCAGGCAGATCATGAACTCGCCCACGCGCTTCTCAATGTAGCGCCAGGAGCCCAGCACGCACAGGGGCATGATGAGGGTGGTCATCATCACCAGGAGCAGGGAGATGCCGTCCACGCCCAGGGTGTAGTGGATGTTGAAGGACTCGATCCAGGGCCTGTGCTCGCCGAACTGGTAGAGGGCGCTCGTGGCGTCGAAGTTGGCGAAGAGCGGCAGCGAAAGCGCCGCCACCGCCAGGGTGACCAGAAGCGCCCACCACCTGGCCAGGTTGTCGCAGGGCAGAAGCGGCGTCACCAGGGCCCCGGCCAGGGGCAGGAAGACGAGGATCGAAAGCAGGGGGAAGCCCTGCGCGTTCATGCTCAGAAAGTC
>NZ_JBZVFJ010000263.1:0-2780 GCF_058402725.1 Fundidesulfovibrio sp.
AAGCCAGGCCATCCCCGGCGTGAAGTGGCTGGCCCAGGGCACCATCTACCCGGACGTGATCGAGTCCGTGAGCTTCAAGGGCGGCCCCAGCGTGGTCATCAAGAGCCACCACAACGTGGGCGGGCTGCCCGAGAAGATGGACCTCAAGCTCGTGGAGCCACTGCGCGAACTCTTCAAGGACGAAGTGCGCAAGGTTGCCTACGAATTGGGTATGCCCGAGTCCATCATCTGGCGTCACCCCTTCCCGGGGCCTGGCCTGGCCATCCGCATCATCGGGGACATCACCCGCGAACGCCTGGACATCCTGCGCCGCGCCGACAAGATCGTCCAGGCCGAACTCAAGGCTTCGGACTGGTACCGCAAGGTCTGGCAGGGCTTCGCCGTGCTCCTGCCGCTCAAGACCGTGGGCGTCATGGGCGACGACCGCACCTATGAGAACGTCTGCGCCCTGCGCATCGTGGACTCCCTCGACGCAATGACCGCCGACTGGTCCCGCGTGCCCACCGACATCCTGGCGCGCATCTCCAACCGCATCATCAACGAAGTGAAGGGCATCAACCGGGTGGTTCTGGACATCTCCTCCAAACCGCCCGCGACCATCGAATGGGAGTAGACCCATGTTCGGCATCGGTTCCACGGAACTCGTCATCATCCTCATCGTCGCCCTGGTGCTCATCGGTCCTTCCAAGCTGCCGGACCTGATGAAGTCCCTGGGCAAGGGCATCTCCGAGTTCCGGCGCATGAGCACGGACGTGAAGTCCACCCTGGAGCGGGAAATCGAAAAGGCCGACGAGGCCAAGCGCATCGAAGAGACCAAGAAGGAACTCTTCGGCGACGCCGCGCCCTCCGAGGCCGACGCCGACAAACCCGCGCAATCCCCCGTCGCGACGGCGGCAAAGCCCGGCGCGGACGACAAGGCCGCCCCCACTGCGGCTGCTGCCGACGCAGCCAAAACGGCCTCCGCCCAGAGCGCCGAAGCCAAAACCGGCGCCCCGGCCGCCCCGGCGTCCCCCGCCCAGCCGACCGCGGCCGCCCCGGCCGATGCGGCCAAGGAGGCCGGCCGTGCGTAGGGCCATTGTGAACCGCACCACCCGCGAGACCTCCATCGAGCTGGAACTCGTCCTGGACGGCCAGGGCACGGCCGAGGTTTCCACGGGCGTGGGGTTTGCCGACCACATGCTCACCCTGCTGGCCTTCTGGTCCGGCTTCGACCTGAAGGTCTTCTGCAAGGGAGACCTCCACGTGGACGCCCACCACACCCTGGAAGACGTTGGCCTCTGCCTCGGCCAGGCCATGGCCGAGGCCCTGGGCGACAAGACGGGCATCACCCGCGTCGGCTTCGCCCGTTTCCCCCTGGACGAGGCTCTCTCCGAAGCCGTGGTGGATCTCTCCGGACGCGCCTATCTGGTCTACGAGGACGACCCGCTCCCTGCCCAGGTGGCGGGCGAGGAAAAGGACGTGTGGCGGGAGTTCTTCAAGTCCCTGGCAGGCAAGGCCCACATGAACCTGCATCTTCGGATGCTCTACGGCAAGAACGGACACCACCTGCTCGAATCGGCGTTCAAGGCGCTGGGCGTTGCCCTGCGCCAGGCCTGCGCGCCGGGCCGGGCGGGCGTCCCGAGCACCAAAGGGAGCCTAGGCTGATGCGCACTCACCGTTTCCTCGTCCTCTTCGCGTTGCTGGCCCTCCTGGCCGCCGGGGCCTGCGCCCGCCGTCCGAGCGTGGACAACAAGATCAACCCGCAGTTCAACGTGGCCGTGGCCCCCTTCAGCGTGGCCCAGAACCCCTGGGACCTCCTGGCCGGGTATCTGCCCGAGCGCGTCATCTCCCCAAAGGCCGACGCCATGGACCAGCTCGACACCATCATGGCCAAGGCCCTGCCCATCGGCCCCGAGCGCAACGTCTTTGGCGCGGCCCGCGTGGTCCCCTGCCTCGATTCCGTCAAGAAGCCCCAGGACGCCAACCGCATGGCCACCCTCAAATACTGGCAGGACGTGGGCCGTTGCGCCGACGTGCAGTATCTGGTCGTGCCCAAGGTGGTCCACTGGAAGGAACGCGAAGGCTCCGCCGTCGGCTCCACCAGCCCGGCCTGGGTCATCCTGGACCTCTACCTCGTCAACGTGAAGACCGGCGGCCTGATCAACCACTTCCACTACGACTACCAGCAGCGCGCCCTGTCGGATAACCTCCTGGACGCAGGCAAGTTCCTCAAGCGCAAGGGACAGTGGGTCACCGCCGCCGACCTCGCCCGCGAAGCCATCGAACAAGGACTCAAGGAATTCGGACTGTGATCCTCTATCCCGCCATCGACATCAAGGACGGCCAGTGCGTGCGCCTCAAGCAGGGGCTGGCCGACCAGGTGACCGTCTTCGACAAGGACCCCGTGGCCGCAGCCGTCCACTGGCTGGGCATGGGCGCCAAGGCCCTCCATGTGGTGGACCTCGACGGCGCTTTCGAAGGCGAACCCCGCAACAAGGCCCTGGTGGCCGAAATCTGCAAGCTGGCGGGCAACGTTCCCGTCCAGCTGGGCGGCGGCGTGCGCGACCTCGCCATCGCCCAGGCCTACGCCGACGCGGGCGTCTCGCGCCTTCTCATCGGCACCATGGCCCTCGCGGACCCGGACCTCTTCGGGCAACTCTGCAAGGCCCTTCCCGGACGCATCGGCGTCTCCCTGGACGCCGACGCCGGACGCCTCAAGACCAAAGGCTGGGTCGAAGACTCCGGCCTCACCGTGGACGACGTGCTCCCGAGACTTCACGACCAGGGCGCGGCCTTCCTCG
>NZ_JBZVFJ010000264.1:0-2736 GCF_058402725.1 Fundidesulfovibrio sp.
CAAGATCGTCATGGAGGGCATCAACCGCGAGGCGACCTCCAACTACGCCAGCAACGCCTATCAGGCCTCCTTGGGCGTAGGGTATGATGTGCGCGTGGGAACCCTGCGTATCGGCCCCATGCTGACCATGGATTACACGCTCAACAACCAGGAAGCCTACACGGAAACCGGCGCGGGCGCCCTGAACCAGGCAGTGCAAGCCCGCACCACGCACTCCCTCCAGCTCTCCCCCGGGCTTCGCGTGAGCAATGATTTTCAGGTCGGCGGCATGCAAATCACCCCGGCGGTCCAGGCGGCCTACAGCCACGAGTTCCTGGATAACGACCGGCTCATCCAGTCCAGCCTGGAAGGCATGCCGGGTGTGACCATGAATTCCCAGACCGCAGAGCCCGTCCGCGACGCCGTCAAGGCAGGCGGATCGCTCACGGTCAAGCACAAGAGCATGGAACTGCGCGCCGAGTACGAGTTCATGGCGCGCCAGGACATGCAGAGCCACAGCTACGCGCTGGGCTTGCGCTACTCGTTCTGACACGGTGGCCATGCGACGCCGCGAACCAAAGAGCACCCTTGTCGCCGGATTGCTGTGCCTCTCCATGGCGGTGCATTCCTGCGCGAGCGCCCCAAACGGCGCAGAACTGGCGAAACAGGCTGCTGCCGTCGCCGAAGGGGCAGGCTTCGAGCACCGGCTGTACCAGACCGGGGACATCCCGCTGGTCGGCTACCTCAAGAACGGACCCGGCGAAAACCTGACCGTCTACATCGAAGGCGACGGGTTGGCCTGGATCGACCGTGCCACCCCCTCGCAGGACCCGACGCCCAGGTCGCATCTTGTTCTGCGTTTGGCCGCGCTGGACCCCTCGCCCAGGGTGCTCTACCTGGCCAGACCCTGCCAGTACCTCCCGCAGGCGTTGCGCCAGGGATGCGACCAGGATCTGTGGACCCAGGGCCGTTACGGCCAGCGGGTCATTGCGGACCTGAACGCAGCACTGGACCTGGCAATGGCCGAAACCGGCGCGCGCCGGGTGCGCCTGGTGGGCTATTCCGGCGGGGGAGCGCTGGCGGCCCTCCTGGCCGCCTCGCGACAGGACACGTCCCAACTGGTCACCGTGGCCGGCAACCTGGACACGGACGCCTGGTGCGACTTCCACGGCATCACCCGCCTTAAGGGCTCCATCAACCCCATCGAGCGTTCCGCCGCATTGTCGGCAGTCTCCCAGACGCACTACGTCGGTTCGAAGGATACCGTGATCCCCCCGTCGCTGTGCCAGCGGTTCATCCAACGCCAGGGGCCCTCCGCGCCGGCGCGGTGCGTGCGCGTTCCGGGCGTGTCCCACCAGGAAGGGTGGGAGCGCCTTTGGCCGGACATGGTGCGCTCCCTTGGGCCGATCGACGCGAAAACGCCCTGAGGGACGCACGCTTGGCTACACCAAAGATTTCCAGAAAGGACGCTCAAATGATCAAGTGCCACGTCAAAGCCGTCTTCTCCTGCCTTCTTCTGGTTTTTCTCTGCGCCGGCCAGGCCCAGGCCCAGCCCCAGGCCGGCGACGCCTTGGCCAGGCTCCTGGAGCGTGACTACACGCCATCAGAGCCCCTGTTCCCACCGGATGTGCGCAAGGTGGCCGAATACAGGGAACTGGACGAACAGCCGGCAGGCGTGGTGGATTTCGTGGAAAACGAGGCCTATGTGATCCATGCGGACCAGCCTCTGGTGGCCTTCAAGGCCCAGAAGTCCCGCCCGGTGTACGAGTCCGACATCCTGGTGACGGACACATCCTCACGGCTCGTGGTGCTCCTCAAGGACCAGACCCAGCTGAGCCTTTCGTCCTCTTCCCGGCTGGGCCTTGACAAGGTCTCCTACGACAGCCAGGCCAAGGATCGGGAATCCCTGGTGAACCTGGCGGCCGGCAAGGCCCGGTTCGTGGTGACCAAACTGGTCAACAGCTCCGAGGAGAACTTCAAGGTGAAGACGCCCCTGGCGGTCATCGGCGTGCGTGGCTCAGATTTCCTGGTGGGCATCCTGCCGGAATCAGAGGTCCTGCGCATCCGCACCAGCTGGTGGGATCGCTTCGGTCTGGTTTCCAGCGCCCACGCCCAGGCGCCCGCCTCGGCCATGCTCCTGCTCACGGGCGCCAACACCAGCGTGCGGGTCGTTTCGCCGCAGGGCCCCCCCATGATGCTGGGCTCCAACCAGGTGACCGCCGCCTTCCGCAGCACTCCCCTCATGGCCCCCAGGCCCGTCACCCCCAACCTGGTGTCCGGCGTGATGAACCGCGTCTCCCCCGCCGTCTCGGTGATGAGCATGCCCGAGGTGTTCGAGTAGCGTGTGGGGCTCCGCGCTCCAGGTCTTCTGATCCGGCAGGGGCTTTTGGCGGCTTCGGTCCTCGCGCTGGCGGCCTGCGCTCACCGCGCGCAGGACCCTGCCCAGGGAGAATACCTGGCCTCTGCCCAGGCCAGGCCGGAGGGGGGCGCTCTCCAGGCCGCAAGGACCATCCCGCCCGGAGACGCCCCGACCCGTTTGGCGGCAGCCATGCGATTCGTGGGGGAGAACCTGGCCTATGATCCCTCGGAAAACTCCTTGCAGTTGATGCGCGACGCCGAGGCCCTGTTCTCCGGGAAGACCCTGGGCGGATGCAGCGACTTCGGGCTGGCCACCCTGGCGTTGACGCGGGCCCTGGGTTTTCCTTCCCGCCTGGTGCTGACCATGAACGCCAAGTGGGTTGAGCGCTTCAGAAACAA
>NZ_JBZVFJ010000265.1:0-2720 GCF_058402725.1 Fundidesulfovibrio sp.
GCCCGGCACGTCGAGCAGGCCGCGCACGCTCACGCAGGGGATCAGCTCGCCCTTGTACTCCATGGAGCCGACCATGGGCGGACGGCCCTCCAGGAAGCGTTCCTGGCAGGCCTCCACGGCCGCCAGGGGCAGCACGAAGAACTCCGACCCCACGCGCACCTGGAGCCCGTCGATGATGGCCAGGGTGAGCGGCAGGCGTATGGTGAGCCTGCACCCCTTGCCGGGCGTGCTCTCCACGTCCACGGAGCCGCGCAGGCTCTCGATGTTCTTCTTCACCACGTCCATGCCCACCCCGCGCCCCGAGACGTTGGTGACCTGCTGGGCCGTGGAGAAGCCCGGGGCGAAGATCATGGCCAGGATTTCCTGCTCCGTGGGGTTGTCCGTGGGCGCGAGGAGCCCGCGCTCGATGGCCTTGGCCTTCACGCGCTCGGCGTCGATGCCCTTGCCGTCGTCGGTGATGGTGATGTGGATGTTGCCGCCGGAGTGCACGGCGTCCAGGATGATGTTGCCCTTGGGCGGTTTGCCCTGGGTTTCGCGGGCCTCGGGGGCCTCGATGCCGTGGTCGATGGAGTTGCGCAGGATGTGCACCAGGGGGTCCTTGAGCTGGTCGATGACGTTCTTGTCCAGCTCGGTCTGCGCGCCCAGGCCGTGGAAGGCCACATCCTTGCCCATGGCCTGGCCCAGGTCGCGCACGAGGCGTCGCAAGGTGCCGTAGATGGAGCCGATGGGCACCATGCGGATGCCCAGCGTGTGGTCGCGCATTTCGGAGGAGAGGCGTTGCAGATCCTCGGCAACGCTGCGCAGGGCCGGGTCGCCCGAGGTGGCGGCCAGCTGGCTCAGGCGCGACTGCACGATGACCATCTCGCCCACCAGGTTCACCAGGGCGTCCAGGCGCACCGAATCCACGCGGATGCTCGCGGCGGAGGGCGAGTCCTGGGCGGGGGCCTTGGCCGAGGAACGCATGCTCACCTTGGAGGCGATCCACGCGGCGATCTCGTCGCGCAGGGTTTCGAAGGACTTCTCCGCCCCGGTCTGCAGCATGTCAAGGAGCGTGGGGATGTCGGAGCCCCGGACGGCCTCGGGACGGATTTCCTCGATCTTCACGCCGTGCTCGTCCTCCACGAAGATGAACACGTCGCGGATGGCGTCGAGGCCCTTGTCGTGGATGAGCAGGATGTCCCACCAGCCGTAGGCCGTCACGGGGTCCAAGGCCTCCAGGGAGGGGATGGACCCGGGCCGGAAGACGCTCCAGAGCCTGCCCAGGTCCTGCAGTTCGGCCAGGAGGCGCATGGGGTCCGTGCCGGAGAGGAAGGTGCCCGGCGCGGGCCGATAGCGCAGGAGGTATGTCCGGGCGGCGGCGGGGTCGAAGCGGCGCTGGCCTTTCGAGTGGTCCGGGGAGCCTGCCGGGTGTCCCGTCTCCTGTTGGGGCGTCTGCCCCAGGTAGGGGCGCAGCCGGGAAAGGATTTCGTCGGAGACGGCCACGTCGCCGGGGGCGGCTTCCGGGGAGGCCAGCAGCCTGCCCACGTGGTCCTTGGCCTCCAGGGTGAGGCCCAGGAGCTCGGTGGTCAGCTGGAGCTCGCCGGAGCGGACCTTGTCGAACACGGTTTCCACGTCGTGGGCGAAGCGGGCCAGCTCGTTGTAGCCGAACATGGCCCCGGAGCCCTTGATGGTGTGGATGTCGCGGAACACCTTGGCGATGCATTCGGCGTTGCCTGGGTCGTTCTCCAGCTCCAGGAGCATCTGTTCCAGATCGGCCAGAAGTTCGGCGGCTTCTTCCTTGAAGAGTTGTGCGGCGTCCATGTTCATGCGTTGAACTCCTTGCCATCCGGCGCGTCCTGGGCCTTTGCCGCCAGTTCTGGGAAGCCGCACAGCTGGGCCTGGCCCGCGGCAGCGCCTTCGAGCTGGCCCCGGAGGGTGCAGGGGGTCCCCTTGGCCTCGCATCCGGTCCGCAGGGCGTGGAGGAGCTGGCAGAAAGTGAGGTCGAGATTGGTCACTCCCGCGAGGTCGAGCTCCAGGGGCGCGCCCGACCGCAAGGCTTCAAGGAACGCGGTGTGGATCTCTTCGGCTCGCGACACGCTGCAGTCGCCTGCGAGGGTGATGTTCACGGTCTTGCCCCTTTACGGTCTAGAACCGTTCGAAGTCTTCGTGTTCGTGGCCTTCGCCCATTGTAAGCACCACGCCGCTCTTCTTTTGGGCGGGCGGCTGGGCGGCGGCGCGAGGCTGCGCCGCCCGGGCGGAGGGGGCGGTCCCCCGCTGGGGCAGCCGGGCCTGTTCTCCGTTCACCTGGAAGAAGGAGATGACGCTCTGGAGCTGTTCGGCCTGGGCGGAGAGCTCCTCGGCGGTGGAGGCCAGTTCCTCGGAGGCCGAGGCGTTCTGCTGCACCACCTGGTCCAGCTGCTGCAGAGCCTTGTTCACCTGGGCGGCCCCGGAGTTCTGCTCGGTGCTGGCGGCGCTGATCTCCTGCACCAGTTCGGCGGTCTTCTGGATGTCGGGCACCAGGCGGCCCAGGAGCGCCCCGGTGCTTTCGGTGACGGCCGTGGAACTTCCCGAGAGGGTGTTGATCTCGGCGGCGGCCTGCTGGCTGCGCTCGGCCAGCTTGCGCACCTCGGCGGCCACCACGGCGAAGCCCTTGCCGTGCTCGCCCGCGCGGGCGGCCTCGATGGCCGCGTTGAGGGCCAGCAGGTCGGTCTGCCGGGCGATCTCCTCGATGATGGAGATCT
>NZ_JBZVFJ010000266.1:0-2697 GCF_058402725.1 Fundidesulfovibrio sp.
ACGGCCCAGGGCACGTCAAGACGCGCCACGGGCACGGGGTAGAAGAGCCAGCCCGTGGCCAGCACGTTGCGCCCCAGATAGGCGGCCACGGCGGCTGCGGCCGGGACGAGGCCCCAGGCCAGCTGCCTGCCCCGGAGCGCGCCGCCCTGCCAGGCCGCCAGCAGGAAGGGCGCGCCGAAGAACACCACGGCCGGGGCCATGGAGAGCTTCACCGTGAGGGCAGTCACCGAGGCCCACAGGGCCAGCCAGCAGGGGAGCAGGCAGCCCGTGCGGCCCAGGTCCGCCAGCCGTGCGGCCGGGGCGCGCAGAAGCTCCAGGGCGGCAAGCAGGGCCAGCAGTTGCGGGGTCTCGTCGTAGCCCAGCGAGGGCATGGCCTCCAGGCAGCGCCAGGCCACGCAGGGCAGCGCGGCGGCGGCGAAGGTCCGCGCGCGGGCGGGGCTCGCCGCGTCCAGGGCGGTGAAGGCGAGATGCGCCACGGCCAGCAGCCGGAAGAAGGCGGCCGCGCCCCAGGCCGAATCGCCGGGGAAGAAGAGCCCGTCGAAGAGCGCGGCGTGCAGGAAGAAGACCGAATTGAAGCCCAGGCGGTCGTGCAGGTTGGCGATGCCCGTCACCAGCGGGTGGTCGGCGGCCCAGCGCACGGAATGCAGGTGATAGAGCCCCGTGTCGCCCAGCACCGGGCGGCCCAGGGCGGTCTGGGCCACGGCGTCGGCCAGGGCCAGGGCCAGGACCGTGAGCAGCCAGGCCCAGGCGCGGCCCGGCCCGCCGTCGGGAGAAAGCCTGGGAGCGCTCCCGCTCCTGCGGCCCGCCGCCAGGAAGACGAGCCCCGCCGCGGCCAGGGCGGCCGCGAGCCAGCGCGCGGTCCCGGCCATGGAGCAGACGAAGGAAGCCAGGGGCAGCAGCGTCAACTCGGCGCAGACCCCGGCCAGCAGAAGGCGCGGCAGGTCCCAGCCGCCCGCGCCTTCGGGCTCCCGCGCGCCGACGGGGCCGCACCCCGTAAAGGACAGACGCGCAACAAGCCCGCCCAGCCCCGCCGCCACGACCGCCTGGAGGAGCGCCAGGGCCAGCACGCCAGCCATGGCCTAGCGGCCGTGCCCTGTCCTGCCCGGTCCGCTGCGGCGCGCTCCGGACAGGGCCTCGCGCAGGACCCGGACCGTCCGGTGCGACGCGTCGCGCAGCAGGGGGGCCAGCAGGTACAGCCCCGTCGCGCCGAAGAGCGCGATGAGCCACCAGCCGTAGGGCAGGGGGTCGAGCTTGAAGACGAAGGGGGTGAAGAGCGTGCTGTACTCCGGGGCGTACCAGCAGAGCATCTCGAAAGCGTAGTCGTTGAACCAGCAGATGGACTGCACGGCCCTGTCGCCGAAGACCACGCCGCTCAGGGCCACCCACACGGAGAAGGACGCGGCCAGGGCCGTCAGGGCGGCCTGCTGCGGGGTCCGGCCCGGGGAGCCCCCTTCGGACGCTCCCGAGGCGGCCAGGGCCGTGCCCAGGGCAAGCGCCGCCGGGAAGCAGGCGAAAAGGAAGAAGCGAGGCCCCCAGCAGAGCCCTCCGTACCAGGCCCACCACTTGGCGTAGACCAGCGCCTCTCCTGCCACGAAGAGGACCATGCCGGTCCACAGGGGCGCGGGGTCGAAACCGTTCACGGGCCTGGGGCGGAAGAAGAGCCCCGGAACGTAGAACAGCAGGCCCTTGCCGAAGGAGAACACGATGGAGAGCAGCCCCAGCGCGAAGGGGTAGCTGAAGCCGGGCAGCCCGGAATAGGGCATGAAGGTCTTGAGCCCGGCGTTGCCCTCGTAGCCTGTGGCCAGGCCGCCGTTGCGCAACCAGACCTCCACGGTCATGAGGAGCGCCGCCCCGGCCGGGGCCAACAGATGCCGCCAGTCGCGCCGCAGCCAGGCGGCGTGCAGGGCGCTGAGCCCCAGGCCCACCAGCACGGCCGGGGTGTTGGCCGCGCCCAGGGCCGCCAGGGACCACCCCGCCAGGGGGCTGCCCTGGTGGACGAGCACGAGCCCCGCGCAGACCAGCACTGCGGTGAACACCTCCCCGAAATAGTTGTTCACGAGGTTGGTGAACATGGAGCCGCACAGCAGCAGAAGCACCACGTTCAGGGCGGCCTCCTCGCCCAGGGGGGCGGCGCAGGCGGCGGTGCAGGAAGGCCAGTCCCGCCAGGAAGAGGCCCAGGTTGAAGCGGGTGAAGAGCGCCCCGTCCAGGCCCAGAAGCCTGTCCAGCAGCAGGAAGGGGGCGGAGGCCAGGGGCATGAGCGAGGAATAGATCATGCCCGTGGAGCGTCCCTCGTCCAGGAGGGTCACGAGCCAGCGGTAGCGCAGCAGGCCGTCGGAATCGACCTTGTAATGGACCAGGGCCAGGGACACGGCCGCCGCCAGGGCCAGGAGGCGTCCCACGGCCAGGCGCGCCGCCGGGGCGTTCCCGAGGCGACCCGGTGCTTGTTGGCTCGGAAGGAAGGGCACGAGGTGCGGCGCGGCCGGATTCCGGTCAGTTCCTGGGGGTGTCGGGGACGGTCACTTCCACGTCGCCGCGCATGCCCACCTTGAGCGTCAGGCCGGGGTTGGGCAGCGAAAGCTGCACCTCGAAGTGGGAGGGCAGCTGGGTCTCCTTCTGCTCGGCCGTGACGTTGATCTGGGTGATGACGGCCTCGCGCGCCTCGCCGGGCATGGACTCGAAGGTGACCCGGGCCTTGT
>NZ_JBZVFJ010000267.1:0-2661 GCF_058402725.1 Fundidesulfovibrio sp.
AGGGTGTTCTCGCCCTCGGAATGGCACGGCGCGCGCGGCCAGGCCGCCCCGGGCACTCTCGCGGCCCTGCGCGGAGCGGCTGCCGCGTACACCCGTTTCGCCGCCGCATACTCCCGCGAAGAGCTGGGCGTGGAGCTGCCGCCCACCTGCTCACACCCACTGCGGGCAACTCCTTCACCCGCACGGCCAGCCTCGCCGCGCGCAGGCGCGGGGCGCGCGTCACGGGCTTTCCCCACGGCTACTACATCTGCCACTACGCGAGCCCGCGCCCGGCCTTCCACGAGCTGGCCACCGTGGACGACTTCGTGGCCTACACCCCCGGCAGCGTGCCCCTCATGGAGCGCAACCTGGCCCTCAATCCAACGCCCAGGGGCAACCCCGTTCGCTTCGTCAACGAGAACTACCCCGATCTGCGCGAAACCTTCGACTCCTGGAGCGACAGGCCGCGGCCCGAACGCATCCGCTCCGTGATGGTCTTCGAACTGAGCCTTCAGTCCGAGTGGGCCGGCTACCACTGCGCCGACGTGATGCCCAACTACCACTTCTACTATTCGCTCTGCCGCCAGCTCACCCAGGCAGGCTACAGGGTGGTCTTCAAGAAGCGCCCCAAGGGCTCCATGTGGGACGGCGTGGACGTGTTCAAGGATATCCCCGGCCTGGAAGTGGAGACGAGGCCTCTGGAAACCCCCGGCGTGATCGAACAGGTGGACGCCGTGATCATCCAGTACGCCATGTCCTCCACGCTGCACTGGTCCATGTGCACCAACAAGACGGTCGTCTACGTGGATTCCGGCTGGGAGCCCTGGTTCCCCGACGTGCGTGCGGACATGGAGCGCCGCTGCCGCGTGCTGCCCTGCGCCTACGACGACGCCAACAGACCCGTCTACCGCGAACGGGACGCCCTGGACGTGCTGGAACGAGCCCCCGAACCGCCGGACCCCCTCTATGTGGAGAAGTACCTCTCCCCCGCATGAACCCCGCGCTCTCTTGACGCGCCCCGGCGAGCGCGTATTGTCGCCCGGACCAACAGCCCTGGAAAGACCATGCCACGCACCGACTTAGCGCTGATCGTCCCCTACCAGGAGATTTCCGCCTTCGGCCCACGGGTCATCGACGCTGCCCTGCGCGCCAAGGGCTTCGACTCGCGCCTGATCTTCTTCAAGTCGCGCAGCCAGGAGGAATGCTGGCCCAGCGACGCCGAGATCGCGCTGCTCACGGACCTCGTGCGCGAACTCGAGCCGCGCTTGGTGGGCTTTTCGCTCATGTCCCCCTTTTTCGCCCTGGGCAAGGCCCTGGCCCGGGCCGTGCGCCAGGCCTGGGACGCCCCCGTGGCCTTCGGCGGCGTGCACCCCACCATCAGCCCCGAGGAATGCCTCGAAGCGGCCGACATCTGCTGCGTGGGCGAAGGGGAGATCCCCCTGGAGCGCATCCTCGCCTCCCTGCGGGAAAACGGTCGCGTCCCCGCCGACGCGCCCAACTGCTGGGTGCGCCTGGAGGACGGCAGCGTCGCCAGAAACCCCGTCACCTGCCTGCGCGAGAACCTGGACGAGCTGCCCTTCGACCCCCTCACCGACGAAGGCCGCTACTTCATCGAGAACGGCCGCCTGGAACGCAAGGACCCCTACCTGGACTACATCCGCTCACGGGGGAAGTATTCCTTCAAGGCCTTCCGGGGCTGTCCCTTCTTCTGCACCTACTGCGGCAACAAGGCCCTCATGGACGCCCAGTCCGGGGCGGGCAGGTTCCACCGCCACCGCAGCGTGGAGAACGTCGTCTCCGAACTGGAGGACGTGCTGCGCCGCTTCCCCATGGTGCGCACCATCCACAGCTACGACGAGGTGTTCATCCACCGTCCGGAATACGTCCGCGAGTTCGCCCGGGAATACAAGCAGCGCATCGGCCTGCCCTTCACCTGCGACGCCCACCTGAACCTGCTCTCCGACGAGACCGTGGGCCTCATGGCCCAGGCCGGGCTTGTGCAGGCCACCGTGGGCATCGAGGCCTTCTCCGACGACGTGCGCCAGAACCTCTACAAGCGCAAGGGCATGGGCACGGAACACATCGTGGAAAAGGCCCGCATCCTCCACCGACACGGCGTGCTGGCCCACTACGACTTCATCTGGGACAATCCCCTGGAATCCGCCGAGGACATCCGCCGCTGCTTCTTCGAGCTGGTGCTCCGGCTGCCGCGCCCCCTGGCCTTCAACAACTACTCCCTCACCTTCCTGCCCGGCAGCGAGCTCACGGAGCACTTCCTGGCCCGGGGACTCATCCGCCCCGAGCACGTGGCCGGGCGCTCGGACAAGGGCCTCGTGCAGTGGAAGCTCACCATGTCCTACCCCAGGCCCCCGGAAGTCACCTTCTGGTTCGTGATGTTCTCGCTCTACGCCTTCAGCTTCCTCGCCCTGGGCCGCGTGAGGGTGCTGCCCAGGCTCCTGGTGTCCCTGACGGCGCGCACGGGGAGCCTCTTCCTGGCCAAAAACGTCCTGCGCGCGGCCACGCTGGTCAAGCTGGCCTTCGAAGGCGGCCTCGCCGCCGAACTGCGGCGCAAGCTCCTGCCCCAAAGGGCCACGGCGTGACGCCCGGACCCGTCCGCGCGGCCCCAGGCCGCTCCGGAGACTGACCATGTGCGGCATCCTGGGCCTAGTCCGCAGGGGCGCC
>NZ_JBZVFJ010000268.1:0-2655 GCF_058402725.1 Fundidesulfovibrio sp.
GTCGGTGGGGAAGCCGGGATAGGGCAGCGTGGTCACGTCGGCGCAGGCCAGTTCGCCGCCGGGGCGCACGCGCAGGCCTCCGGGGGTCTCGTCGATCACCACGCCCATCTCGCGCAGCTTGCTGAACACGGCGTCCAGGGCCTCGCAGGGGCAGTTCTCCAGGAGGATGTCGCCGCCGGTGATGGCCGAGGCCACCAGGTAGGTGCCCGCCTCGATGCGGTCGCCCATGATGGGGTAGTCCGGCCCGGAGAGCGAGGTGACGCCCTCTATGCGCACCACGGGGGTGCCGTGGCCGGTGATCTTCGCCCCGCAGGCGTTGAGGAAGTTGGCCAGGTCCGCCACCTCGGGCTCGCGCGCGGCGTTTTCGAGGATGGTCTCCCCCTGGGCGAGGCACGCGGCCATGATCAGGTTCTCTGTGCCGCCCACGGTGACTTGGTCGAAGACGATCTTGGCCCCGCGCAGTCCGCTGGTCTTGCCGGCGATGTAGCCCGAGTCCAGGTCGAAGCGCGCGCCCATCTTCTCCAGGGCGGTGAGGTGCAGGTTCACGGGCCTGGCCCCGATGGCGCAGCCGCCGGGCAGGGCCACGCGGGCCTCGCCCAGGCGGGCCAGGAGCGGCCCCAGGCAGAGCACGGAGGCGCGCATGGTCTTCACCAGGTCGTAGGGGGCCTCGGGATTGAGCGTTGCCGCGGGGCTCACGCGGGCGGTGGCGGAGGCCGGATCGAACTCGGTCTCGAGGCCGAGGATCTTCAGGAGCTTGAAGGTGGTGTGGATGTCGCGCAGGTTGGGGACGTTGCGGTAGGTGACGGGCGAATCCAGCAGGGGCGCGGCCAGCAGGATGGGCAGGGCCGCGTTCTTGGAGCCGGAGATCCTCACGGCCCCGCGCAGGGGCAGGCCGCCTTCGATGATGAGCTTGTCCATGGTGTGCCTCGTGGTGCGCCCCGGCCGGAGGCCCCGGGCGTCGGCCCCTCCTAACCCGAAGCGGGCGGCGGCTCAAGGCGTGATGCGCCGCGCGCGTGAGCCAAAAAGAGCTTGACCGCGCGCCCCGGGCCATGTAGATGCATGCGTCCGACGGTGGCTGTAGCTCAGTTGGCAGAGCATCAGGTTGTGGCCCTGAGGGCCGTGGGTTCAAGTCCCATCAGCCACCCCATCGCACATGCATCCCGGAAGCTTCGGCTTCCGGGATTTTTATTTGCGAAGCGGAACACGCCTTCTTCGCGGGCATTATTCGTCTTCAACATTCCATCCATGCTCTTCCTTATCATTCTGGACATGCTTTTACGGCTTGCGCATCCTCCGCTCACCGAACTTTCCCGACGCAGAACACCAGCCCTTGAAGGACCCTTTACGTTACTGCGCGTGCATGTATAATGGCCGGGAGACTGCACCGCAGTGTGCAGCCCGTGCCGTGTGCTCGTTCAGGCAGGCGCAGTCCCGTCGGAATGCTCCGAAGCAACCGCCTCAAGGAGGGCCATGGCATGGCATCGATTCTCGTCGTGGACGACAGCAAGACCTTCGGTTCGCTTTTGCGCCGCCTGGTGGAAAAGGAGACCGGCATCGGCTGCGTCTGGGCCAAGACCCTCGCCGAATGCAAGGCCGCCCTGGCGGAGGCCCCCGAATCCTTCGCGGCCGCATTCCTGGACCTGAACCTGCCCGACGCCCAGGAGGGGGAGGTGGTGGATATCGTGCTTGCGCACGGCATCCCCTCCATCGTCTTCACCGGGGAGCTTTCCGAGGAATTGCGCGGCCGGATGTGGTCCAGAGGCATCGTGGACTACGTGCGCAAGGAAGGCGCGCACAACCTGCGCTACGTGACGAGGCTGCTCAAGCGCCTCCTGCGCAACAACGGCCTCAAGGCGCTGGTCGTGGACGATTCCGCCCTGGC
Source organism: Fundidesulfovibrio sp. (assembly GCF_058402725.1). Lineage (NCBI taxonomy): Bacteria > Pseudomonadati > Thermodesulfobacteriota > Desulfovibrionia > Desulfovibrionales > Desulfovibrionaceae > Fundidesulfovibrio > Fundidesulfovibrio sp. Next base: position 1,883 of record NZ_JBZVFJ010000268.1, read on the forward strand.
CCGGGCAGCGGCGCGGCGCCTCCTGGAAGCGCACGGATACCTGGTGTTCGAAGCCGGAGGGGGCGCGCAGGCGCTGAAGCTGTTGGACAAGGAAGCGGACATCCGACTGGCCGTCATCGACTACTTCATGCCCGACATGAACGGCGCCGAGTTGACCAACTCCCTGCGGGAACGGTTGGGCTTCGAGGACGCCGCGATCATCGGCGTCTCGGCCGAAGGGGACATGAACACCTCCGTGTCGTTTCTCAAAAGCGGGGCCAACGACTTCATACACAAGCCCTTCCAGGCCGAGGAGTTCTACTGCCGCATCGCTCAGAACGTGGACATGCTCAACATGTTCGAGGATATCCGCGAGATGGCGAACAGGGATTTCCTGACGGGCCTGTCCAACCGCAAGCACCTCTTCGAGACGGGCGAGAAGCTCTTCGCCAGCCAGCGGCGCGGACACCTGCACCTGACCGCCGCCATGATGGACCTGGACCATTTCAAGAGGATCAACGACACGTTCGGGCACGACGCGGGAGACGCCGTGCTCCGGCATTTCGCCTCTGTCCTCAAGGAGCGGTTCCGGGAAACCGACATCCTGGCGCGGATCGGCGGCGAGGAGTTCTGTGTGCTCTCAGTGAACATGGACCCAGCGAAAGCGTACGAGATCTTCGATGCGTTCCGGCGGGAAGTGGCCGAGAAGCCAGCGCTCCACGGCGGACGGGATATCCCTTTCTCCGTGAGCGTCGGGGTCGCCGTGGGAACCTGGGCCGGTTTCGAGGAGATGC
>NZ_JBZVFJ010000269.1:0-2645 GCF_058402725.1 Fundidesulfovibrio sp.
GGTAGGCAGGCTGGAGGTGCTGGCCACCACCGACCCCCTCACGGGCGTGGCCAACCGCAGGCGGCTCCTGGTGCGCGCGGTCCAGGAGCACGAACGGGCGGCGCGCTACGCGCAGCCCCTGTCCTTCCTCATGCTGGACATCGACCACTTCAAGCACGTCAACGATTCGCTGGGCCACGACGTGGGCGACGAGGTGCTCAAGGCCGTGGCCCAGTCCTGCGCCGAGGCCCTGCGCGCCACAGACGTTCTGGGACGCCTGGGCGGCGAGGAGTTCGGGGCGTTGCTGCCCCAGACCGCCACCGGGGACGCGCGCGCCGTGGCCGAACGGCTGCGCCGCTCCGTGGAGAGCCTGGTGGCCACAACAAGGGGCGGCAGGGTGCGCGTGACGGTGTCCGTGGGCTTCTCCACCTGGCAGGAGACGGACCTCTCGGCCGAGGACATGATGCGCCGCGCCGACGCCGGGCTCTACGAGGCCAAGCGCGCCGGGCGCAACTGCGTGCGCGAGGGCTGAGCCCGCTGCGTCGGCCCCGGCAGCGCGGCTCTCGTGCTGCGCGCGCAGGACCCGTCGCCCCGGACGCTCAAAACAAATCGCAGGAACAAGTGACTTTTCATGCCGGACGTCACGGCGTGGCACCCAGCATCGCGTCCCTGGCGCTACCGCTCATCGCCCGGGCAGCGCTCGCCTCGGGGCGCCCAGAGGCGGCAGGAAAAGTCGCGCCCCACGGCCGGATAGTTGCGGCCGCGTTCGGAAAAGGGCCAGGCCATGCGCACGTTGAGGCAGCGCCCCATGGCCGCGCGCATGTCCATGAAGTAGAAGAAACGGCAGCGGCAGCAGCGCTCCCCGGCGCGGCCGTCCGCGTCCCGGGCGCTTGCCGCCGCCACGCGCTACAGCCCCAGCTCGCGCAGGGCGTCCGCCACGGCCTTGCCGTCGGGCATGCGCGCCTGCGGATTGATGGCCAGGAGTTCCTTCCAGGCCTTGGCCGCTCCGTCCTTGTCCTTCTTGTCGAAGAGCAGCACGATGCCGGTGTTGAGCCGGGCCAGCTGGTGCTTGGGGTCCAGCTCCACGGCCTGCCGGAAGGAGGCCAGGGCCTCGTCGATCTGGCGCATCTCGCGCTGCATCACGCCCATGTCGGTCCAGACGTCGGGCTGGCCGGGCTTGAGCGCAAGGGATTTCTGATAGGCCCCCACGGCGCGTTCGGCAAAGCCCACGTCGAAGTAGACGTTGCCCAGTTCCGCCCACACGGCGGCGTCGTTGGGGTTCTTGGCGGCCTTTTCCTCCAGGGCGCGGGCCTGGGCCATCACGGGGGAGGCCATGGGGTTGCCCTGCTGGCCTTGCTGACCCTGCTGGGCCGGGGCCTCGGCGGCGGGCCGGGGGGGCATGCCCGCAGGGGGCGCGGCCTGCTGGGCGAACATGGACACCGCGCCCTGCCAGCCCATGAACAGTCCGGCCAGGAACAGGGCCACGCACAGCACGGTCGCCGTCTGCCTGCGCACCATGGCCGGCGAGGCCTGGGCGTTCTTGATCGTCTTCTTCACAGTTGCTCCGGGAAACGGCGGCCTACTGGGCCTCGGGGGTCATGCCCTTGCCGTATTTGGGGTTGAGGGCCGCCTTGGACAGGAAATAGTCCACCTTGATCTTGCGGTTCTTGGCGATGCGGTCCCAGTAGTAGCCTGGGGGGTCCTTCCAGACCAGGCGGTCCCTGGTTCCGTCCTGGAGCACGGCCTCCACGGCCGGGGCGGGGCAGTCCAGGCCGCCGTCGGGGCGCAGGGAGCACACGGCAACGAAGGCCAGCGACTTGAAGGTGTCGCGCAGGTCCTTGGAGCGCAGCCGGGAGACGTACTGGCTGTCCAGCTCGGTGATGCTCGTCAGGTCGATCTCGCCCCGGAACTCGGCCTTGCCCGGCTCCAGCACCTTCCAGGTGCGGGAGGAGAAGAAAGGATAGCTCTCCAGAACCTTGCCCACACCGGGAATGGACGGGGATTTCAGCGCTGCTTCCAGAAAGCGCGCGGCGTCGCCCTGGCTTTCGGTCTGCGCCTGGGGCTGCTGGGCGCGGGGACCGGTCTCCAGGCCCTTCACCTCCAGGCGTCCCAGGGGCAGGGCGAAGACGGGGTTCTGGTCGTTGAAGATGAGCAGATGCCCGGCGATCTCCACGGTGAGCTTGCGCTCCAGGGCCTGCTCCAGGGCGGCCCGGGTGGCCGGGGGGAAGAACTCGCGGTCGCCCAGGACCACGAGCTTGTTGTTTTCCAGCAGCAGTTGATAGACCGTGACCGGCCCGTCCTGGGCGATGCCGATCTTGCCCGTGCGGGTGACCTGCATCTCCTTGACCAGTCTGGCCTGGACCGGCCCTGCCGCCAGGAGTGCGGCCAGCACCGTCAGGATGATTCTACGCGCCATGGAGCGACTCCCTTGGCCCTGCCGCGCGGCGTTCGCACCAGGGGCGCGCCGCGCGGGAGGCCCCTGCATGAGGCTTTGGATGTGTTCGCATTGCGCGGGCGGCGGCGAAGCGTTGCGCCGCGCTGCCCGCGTCCGCGAGCCGTGGTTGAGCCGTCGCGTCCTTGGCGGCCGCCGCCGGGACGTGGGCCGCACCCGGGACGGGCGGTGCGTCGCCTGCCCGGGAAAGCACGCGCGACGGCGTGTTCTCCGT
>NZ_JBZVFJ010000270.1:0-2631 GCF_058402725.1 Fundidesulfovibrio sp.
CATGCGGGATCTGCTGCGCCTGATCCGCATGGCATGCGGCCCAGGTCAGGATCGCATCACCAAGGCCGACGGGCGAAGGGCCATCGAAGCGTTCCTACGCGAAGAGGACCGGCTGATCCGGGACAAGGACAAGGACAGACTCGGAAAGGTGGCTGAGGAGAAAACCGTGCCCAACGCCGACGATTACGAGGAGTTGCTGTTCAACCGGCTCATCCACGAGTACCAGAACGGCAAACGCTGGGCCGACGTGCATCCGGCCGTGAAGCTGCTGCTCAACCTGCCGGACAAGCCAACCCTCAAGACAGTCTGACCATGCTGGAAGCCTCCGCCGACCCGGCCGGGGAGTTTCCGGACTTCCTGCCCCTGCTGGCCGCCATGCGCCGGTCCGACGGGTTCAGCCTGCTGCTGGCGGAGTGCAACGCGCCGGTGCTGCGGGAGCGGCTCCTGGACGCCCTGGCCGAGCGCCTGGGCCGCCCCCTGCTCCGGGTGGACGTGCGGGAGCGTCTGATGGAGCCGGACCGCGCCTTGGCCATCGACGAGATGGTGGCCCATGCATTGGCCCAGGCCCCGCCGGGCGCCGCCGTATCACTCTCGGGCCTGGAAGCGGGTTTTTCCGACGACGACACCGAGACCACGCACCGAACGCTCCAGGAAATCAACATGCGCCGCAGCGCCTTCAAGCGTCTGGGCAGGCCCGTGGTGCTCTGGCTGCCGGAGCACGCCATGAACCTCTTCGCCCGGGGCGCGCCGGACCTGCACGACTGGTACAGCGGCTCGTTCGTCTTCTCGGCTAGGCTCGAGAGCCCTCCCGCGCCCTACCGCCCCCTGGATTGGGCGGGCGGAATTGCCCTGAACCTTACGGCCGAAGAGAAACGCCGCCACCTGGAGACGCTGGACAGCCTGCTGGAAACGGCGCGGCAAGCCGGTGACGTGCGCGCACAGGCGGACATTCTTTTCGATCAGGGCAACCTTGCCACCAGCCTGGGCGATTTAGATGCAGCCTTGACCCTCTTCCGCGAAGCGTTTGAACTTTCTGCGCAGCTTGGGAACGAACAGAACTCCGCAGTCGCTCAAGGCCGGATCGCGGACGTACTCCAGGCACGCGGACAACTCGAAGAGGCCCTCAGGATCTGGCGGGAGGTCCAACTCCCGGTCTTCGAGCGGCTGGGCGAAGCGCGCGAGACCGCCGTCTGCCACGGCCGGATCGCGGACATACTCCACGCGCGCGGACAACTCGACGAGGCCCTAAGGATCAGGCGAGAGGCCGAACTCCCGGTCTACGAGCGACTGGGCGACGTGCGCGAAACCGCTATCTGCCACGGCAAGATCGCGGACATACTCCACGCGCGCGGGCAACTCGACGAGGCCATGAAAATGCTGCGCGATCACGCACTGCCTGCGTTCGAGCGCCTGGGTGACGTGAAATCAACTGCCGTCACACAGGGCAAAATCGCAGACGTACTCCAGGCGCGCGGACAACTCGACGAGGCACTCAGGATCAGGCGGGAGGTCCAACTCCCGGTCTTCGAGCGACTGGGCGACGTGCGCTCCACGGCCGCCGCACAGGGCAAGATCGCGGACATACTCCACGCGCGAGGACAACTCGACGAGGCCCGGGACCACCGGGAGGCCGCTCTTGAGGCATTCAAACGGCTCCAGGCCCCTGACGGGATCGCCAGCTGTCTGTGGGGGCTCGCGCAAATCGACCTCGCTCAAGGAGCCTCCCGGGCTGCCGCCGACAAGACGGCCCAGGCCTATGAAATCATAGACAAGCTTGGCCGCCTGGACGCCATCGCCATCATCGGCGTCGGTTTCGGGCAGATGCTTTTCGACGCCGGTCGACACGAGGAAGGATTGGCTGTGCTGCGCCGCAGCGCGGAGAGCTTCCGCACCCTTGGCCGGGAGCAGGATGCGGCCCGAGCGGACGCACTCGTCAAGAAGATGCTGGCCCGTCAGGCCGCCGAACCCTCCTGAAACAACAACGGGCCGCCCCCTCCGGAGGGGCGGCCCGTCTGCCATGAAAAGCCGCCTTGGGGCGGCGGAAGCCTCGCTACTTCATGCCCTTCTTGTACACGCCGTCGATGGAGGCCTTGCCGCCGCACTGGTTGCAGGCCTTGCCGCTGTCCAGACGGGCGTTGCCCTTCTCGAAGGTCAGGGAGAACCGGCACTTGGGGTCGTCGGTGCTGATGCCCACGCCGTCCTCGATGTTGATGAAGCCCTCCATGCTGCACGTGGAGCCGTCCTTGGCCACCACCAGCACCTCAAAGGCGTGCTGCGCGCCCTTCACGCGGGTGAGCTTGAGCGACCCCTTGGCCGCCTCGGACTTGAACCCGTAGGACCCGGCGTAGGACGGCTGGGTCTTGGCAATGGCGGACCCCACGGAAACGGCGGCCAACACGGCCACCAGAACCACGATCTTGAACAGGCGCATGGATGGATTCCTCCTGGATTGTTTTGTGCGCGAACGGCCTGAACCGCCCTCTTACTCGACCACCAAGGTTCCCGCATTCCGGGACGGTTGAGAATGCGTGACGCGCCCGTGACGGCGACGGAAGGGAGGCGCAAGGGCGGCGGACGGACGGCTGGGTCTTGGCAATGGCGGACCCCACGGAAACGGCGGCCAACACGGCC
>NZ_JBZVFJ010000271.1:0-2604 GCF_058402725.1 Fundidesulfovibrio sp.
GGCCGCGCGCGAGGCCCTGATTCGGGCCGCCGCAGTCCTGGACGGCAACGACGGGGCTCGCCCCCCGGCCTGCGATGCGGAACCCCCTGTTGGATGAGCCCCGGAATGCATTGCCAGACACTCCCCGAAGGATTGAGTGGAAAGCGTCCCGAGTCGCCGGTGGTGCAGTCCGGGCCCCCGGAAGGCCCGCTGGAGTACAAACACGTCTCCATCCGCACCACACAGCGGGAAGCGCAGGCCCTGCAAGACGATCGAATCCCGGAGCGATCCGCTGGACCGGCGCCCCGGGCGGCGGGTGACAAGCACTGCGCGCTGGTCTATCCTGCGGACACGACAGGAGGGAACCCGCCATGATCGCCGTCCGCTTCCATCAGGGAACCATGGAGTTGGCCGATTTGCCGCAACCGACCCCCGGGCCCGGCGAAGCCCTGGTGCGCGTGCTGGTGGCGGGAATCTGCAACACGGACCTGGAATTGTTCAAAGGATACATGAATTTTTCCGGCACGCCAGGGCACGAATTCGTCGGCGTGGTCGAAAGCGCCCCCGACGCACCGCACCTGGAAGGCCGCCGCGTCACCGCCGACATCAACGCCGCGTCGGGGCACGGCGACCACCGCCACGCCTCCGGCAGGCGCGTCCTGGGCATTCTCGGCTGGGACGGAGCCTTCGCCCAGTATCTTCTCGCCCCGGTGGACAACCTCCACGCCGTGCCCGACACGCTCTCCGACGAGGCCGCCGTGTTTGCCGAACCCCTGGCCGCAGCCCTGGAGGTGGGCCAGCAGGTGCACATCCGCGCCACCGACCGCCTGGCCGTGCTGGGCGACGGCAAGCTCGGACTGCTTATCGCTCTGGCCCTGCGCCACCTCTGCCCCGGGCTCGTCCTCTCCGGCAAACACCCTGAAAAACTGGCGATCGCTGCCAAGCACGGCGTACGTACAGCCCTCGCGGCCGACATCGCAGGCTCTTTCGACATCGTGGTGGAAGCCACTGGCCGGCCCCAGGGCCTGGAAGCCGCCCTGGACCTCGTGCGCCCCGAAGGGACCGTGGTCCTCAAGTCCACCACCGAGGCCAAGACGCCCGTGAACCTCTCCCGCGTGGTGGTCCAGGAGATCACGCTCGTGGGCTCGCGATGCGGCGACACGGCCCTGGCCCTGGACCATCTGGCCCGGGGGCTGGTGGACCCTTCCGGCCTCGTGGAGGCCGCCTACCCCCTGGAGCAATTCCGGGAGGCCTTCCAGCGCGCCGCGCGTCCCGGGGCCAGAAAGGTGCTCGTGCGCGTCTCCCGTTGAAGCAACCGCCCCGTGACCTCGCCTTCTCCCAGGCAAGAACGGACCAGGCTCCCTGTGGCGGCTCAGCGCGGCCGGAGCAGGAGCGTCACGCCCCGGATCACGTTGCCGCTGCGCGTGGGCGCGGGAGCTTCCGACAGGGCCTCCACCACGCCGCCCGCCCGCTCCGCCAGCGCCTTGAGCCCCTCGGGGGTGAAGTGCCGGGCCAGATAGAGCAGTCGCCCCCCCTGGAGCACCGGGAAAGCACCTTCAGGCAGCCCGAGCGCCCTGCCCTCCGCATAACGGGATGCATAGAGCGGCTGGTCCTCAGTCATCAGGAAATCCTGCACGCCCACCAGCCCCCGGCTGGCCCTCAGCGCCTGGGCCAGCACGCCCGCCAGGACCTCGTCCTCCGGGAACACCGTGAGCACGGCCCGCAACGTCACCAGATCGGCCGCGCCGGCCTTCACCGGCAGCCGTCCGGCGTCGCCCGACGCCACGCGCCGACCGGCCCGCGCGGCGCGTCTGAGACTCGGCAGGTTCACGTCCAGCCCGATGGAAACGCAGCCCAGGGACTCCACCTCTCCCGCGATGCCCGCCTCGCCGCAGCCCACGTCCAGCACCAGCGCCCCGGGAAAGAGCACGCGACGGAACAAATCGGGAAACGCCAGAGACGACGGCACCTTGTGCGTTGTGCGCCAATCCATGCCCAAGGCATACGCTCGGGCCGCAGCCCGTGTAAAGCACGCCCGCCGACCGTGACGCCTGTGCCCGGCCAATCCATTCCCAGGAAGCGCACGCACACGCTCTTCGATCAGAGCCTCCCCGGGTCCCCCGAACAAAACGGCCCCCGCGCCTCTCCACTTCCGGCAGGAGGCGCGGGGGCCGCACGATTCGCCCACGCCGCAACCCGGCGCGCACTCGACTCACCTCGCTAACGATACTGCCCGGCGGTGAACCCGGCGTTCTCGATGGCCGCTTTCACGGCGGTGTCCGTGCCGTCCTTGGTCTCGGTGTAGGTGGCCGTGCCGAATGTGAGGTCCACCTTCACGTCGGCCACGCCCTCAAGCCCCGACAAGGCCTTGGTGACGGACTGCACGCAGTGGTTGCAACTCATGCCCTTCACTTCGATGGTCCTTTTCATGGGTGTCTCCTTGTTTGAAATTGGTTGCCCCTGCGATGGCCATTGGCGTCACGGCGGGCAGGAGGTGGGATGCCTCCCCCTGGACCCGGTAGTTGCCTCGCGGGTACGCCCCGTGCGGCGTCGGCGAGCGGCCAGGTGGCCGGAGAATATGCCTCCGGCGGCCAAAGGGCTACGCCCTTTGGAATCCCTCTCCGC
>NZ_JBZVFJ010000272.1:0-2597 GCF_058402725.1 Fundidesulfovibrio sp.
TGCCCTGCACCCGCTGGGGGGATGATCCCCCCAGACCCCGCAATGGCTTCGCGGGTTTCACCGGGTAGGTCGGAGACGGACGCCCGCCAGGAGCAGCCCTACGCCGGGAACACCACTGCCGCACGCGGAGAGGATCAAGGCAATTGCTTGTGGAAATCTTGAGGGCTCTTGATCCAGTTCCCGGCGCGAAACGCCACGAACTCCCAGGCCTGGACTATGCTGCTTTGGCTGAAGTGTCCTGCCGAAGTGCGGAGCAGACGACCCGTCGATGTCGGATTCCATGAAAACCGAGAAGCCGCGAGGGAGGGCAGAAGGGAAGGCCCGTCGTCCTCCGGAGGCCCTGTCTCCGTCTGAGCGGTCGCTTCATGGGCCGTGCCCCTCGCATTCGCGAGGCGAAGTCGGAGCCGGGGAGGATGTGCCTTTAGACCGGAGGCCCTTCTTCGCCACCACCTGCGCACAGGGCTCCAGCGTGCAGACCGTGTTTGCGTAGCTGCGTCGCAGGGGCGCGGGCAAAAGAAAACGGCCGGGACTTTCGTCCCGGCCGCATGGCGTGTCCGGCTGGCCCTTTTTAGAAGCGGTACTGCAGGCCGAAGGCAACCTTGAAGGCGTCGCCGTTCTTGGCCATGTTGGCAACGCGGCGGGTCCAAACGGAGTTCTCGAAGTCACCGTGGGACCAACCGGCTTCCACGATGGCGGCCAGGTTTTCGTAGATGTTGTACTGGTGGTCGAAGTTGATGGCGACCACGTATTCGTTCTGGGTCAGGTCGCGGCCCATCTGCACGTAGTTGCCGTTACCCCAGAGGGCGCGGGCGTTGCGCAGAGCAACGGAGGAGTTGGTGCCGCGGGCGTAGGTGACGGTCAGGCGATGGGTCAGGTCCTGGATGAAGGAGATCTTGTTCAGGGAGAACACGAGGCCCCAGGAGCCGACGGGGTTCACGCCCATGTAGCCGCGGGTGTAAGCCTGCGAGGAGTCGAAGAGGAAGGAGGTCGAGGGACCCCAGTACCCCATGACGGTGGGCATACGCTCGGAGCCGTTGCGGGTGGAGCTGTCTTCACCAGTGGACCACCAGAAGGTCAGCTGGGGGGTGAGGATGTCCAGACCGGTGTACTCGGCGGCCACGTCGAACCAGAAACCGCCGCGCTTGGACTTGCCGCGATCGCTGTTGTTGCCGGTGCCGTAGATCACGTCGGCGTAGAACTTGAAGGGATCCAGCGCGGTGACGGCGAAGGAGCCGCCAACCCACCAGAACACGTTCTGGGCGTTGGACAGGCCGGCGGGGGCAAGAGCGGTGCCGGCGGAGAACAGGTTGGAGGCCAGGGTGGCGCCCGCGTTGCCAGCGCCGGTGGCGTAGTTGGCGTTGCGGCCGGCGACGGCCATCATGCCCCAGGGAGTGGCCTTGAAGCCGTCCAGGGTGATGGGCAGGGCCAGCACGAAGGCGTCGAACTCGTCAGGCACCTGGGTGGTGGTGGGGTCCATGTCGCGGTTGGTGTCCAGCAGACGGGTGTAGCCGGCGATGATCTTGAACTGCTCGGCCACGGGGATGGACACGATGGCGGCGGCGGAGCGCGAACCACCGAACACGGGGTTGGCGTTCAGCAGGGCGTCGGAGGAGATGGGCAGACCCCAGTCCTGCATGCCGATGGTGAACTCAACGTCGGTGCCGGGCCACTTGAACTGCAGGTAAGCCTGGTACACGTCGATGGCGACGGCCGGGTTGTCCACAGTGTAGGTGCCGTTACCCCAGGGGGTGTTGTTGGCGCGGATGCCGAAGCGGAACTTCAGGCCTTCGTTGGCGATGAAGTCGGTGCGCAGGCGGAAACGCTGCCAAATGGCGAATTCGTCCATGGTGCGGTTGGCGGCGCCGTTCCAACCAGTGTAGTTCTGCTTGGCGAAGAAGGTGCCGTGGATACGGGCGTCGCCGGTCATCTTCACCTCGGTGGCGGCGGAGGCGATAGCCACACAGCCGAACACCATGGCGAGGACCAGAGCCAGGGTAAAGCGCTTCATCATCTTTCTCCTTTGGCTTTGAAAGGGTTGCCGGACTTGACCGGGGCGGGGCCGCTTACCAGGGAGGCCCTTTCCCGATTTGCCATGGCCTCCTTCTAGACCCAAGACGAGTGGGGCGCAAGCGGAAAATGAGGTTTTTTTGACTCTCGTATAAAATTTTTTACGGTCGAAAAAATTGAACCCGCCCAAGCGGGCCTGCGGACGGCGGGAGAGATCGCAAACCCTTCACTGCCGGAGGGCGTCGGACGCGCTGCCCGGCCATCGCAGGAGGGCGCGCCCTGGCGGCGGTGGCGGCGTCAGTCGGTGCGGGCGGAGGAAGTCAGTCCAGTCGGCTTGTCATTGTGCCTCAAGGAGCGCCAACCGGGTGGGGGGAAGGAAGGGGCTCGGGGCCGGGTGTAGGCGGGGGCCGAAGCCAAAGCCCGGGTGGGTCGATCCGAGCGGACGGTGGTCCTGCTGCCGGTTGCTGCTCCTCCTGGGCCGCCTGTCGAAGCTGGTCGGGAGGCGGAGTGGCGGGGGGGAGGTGGCCTCCCCCCCCGAGTTTGGGGTGCTCCCCCCTTCGCCCCCCCTTACAGAAAAAAAACTCGCCCCC
>NZ_JBZVFJ010000273.1:0-2591 GCF_058402725.1 Fundidesulfovibrio sp.
CTCCGCCTGGGCCTTGTGGGAGGCCGTGGCGGGGATGCCCCGGTCGTCCAGGCTGTAGAAGGCCGACCCCGGCGCGCACCCGGGCAGGGAGAGGGTCAGGGGGCCTGCGGGCAGGTCGCGCAGGAGGCTCGTGCGGAGGGTGTCGATGCGGGCCACGCCGGTTCCGGCGGCCGTCAGCTCGCCCTGGCAGGCGGGCAGGGCCGCCTGGCGGGCGTAGAGCTTGCCCAGGGCCATGAAGGCCATGCCCGCCTCCTGGGTGGAGAGCGCCGGGCGGGCCTCCAGCCCCCGGGTGAGATCCCGGGCGGCCTGGGCCGTGGCCTGGGACGAGGGGTTCACGTCGGTCAGGGCGGCCAGGGTCAGGGCCTGGGCGCGCAGGGGGGAGTCGAAGAGCTCGTCCGGGGGGGGCGCGGCCTCGGGCGCGCCCAGTCCCGCCAGCTGGCCCTCGGCGGCCTTGGCGTTGCCCGTGGCCGCGTAGGCCGCCGCCAGCAGGGCCTTGGCGTCGGCGGGCAGGGCCTTGCCGTCCTTGGGCTTGGCGGCCAGGGAGTCCATCACGCCCCGGTCGGGTTTTCCGGCCAGGGCCAGCACGTAGAGGGCGTAGGCCTGGGTCTTGAGCTGGCCGCCCTCGTGGCGGCGCTTCACCATGGAGGCCAGGTTGCCCAGGGCCAGGGAGAGGGCCTTCTCCGGCGCCTGATGGCCCGCCCGCGAGGCCTCCACCAGGAAGTGCGTGGCCCACACGCCCGCCCAGGGCTGCTCCTTCTCGGCCCCGGGCCACATCCCGAAGCCGCCCGAGGGCAGCTGCATGGCGAGGGCGCGGCTGACGCCCTGCTGCACCATGGCCTCGGGCGAGCCCTTCTCCAGGGCGCGCGGCTCCAGCTCCCGGGCCAGGGCCGAGAGATAGACGAGCGGGAACGCCCGGGACACGGTCTGCTCCAGGCAGCCGTAGGGATAGCCCAGCAGGCTCTCCAGCTTGCCCGCGAAGCGCACCAGGGGGAAGCGCCCCACGCGCAGCGTGCGCTGGACCGTGCCGGGCAGGAAGCCCTGGTCCTCGGCGGCCGGGAACTCCGTGGCCGGCCCCTCCGTGACGCCCTGGCGGATGCGGCTCACGGCGGGCAGGGGCGAACGCACCAGGAGTTCCGTGCGCGCCTCGGCCTTGAACCCGCCGCCCTCGGCCCGGAAGGCCAGGGAGGCCAGGCCCTCGGCGTCTGCGGCCTTCACGCCGAAGAAGACCGTTTTGTCCTTGCCCGCCGCGATGGCCTCGCGCCGGGGCTGGTCGACGCTTCGCAGCGCGCCCGTGGCCTCCAGGGACACCTGGAACTGGCCGTCCTGCCCCGTGTCGTTGCGCACGGTGACGGGCAGGCGCATGGTCTCGCCCAGCTGGGCGAAGCGGGGGAACGTGGGCAGGAGCGCCAGGGGGCTGCGCACGCGCACGAAGTGCTGGGCGCTGCCGAAACGCGCCCCGCCGGCGGCCACGGCCATCACGCGCAGCGCGCCCTGGAAGGCGGGCACGTCCACGGTGAAGCGCACGACGCCGCGCGCGTCGGCCTTGAGCGGGCCGGACCAGAAGGCCACGGAGCGCTCGCCCTGGGGCGATTCGGTGCGCAGGAAGCGGGAGGCGTCGTCGCCGCCCGCCGGGGCCTTGCGGGCCAGGGCGCGCACCTCGGGCAGGAGCAGGGCGAAGGTGTCGAAGCTCTGCACCTCCAGGGCGCGGCGGGCGTAGAAGACGGCCCACGGGTCGGGGGTCTTCTGGGCCACCAGCTGGAGGATGCCCTCGTCCACCACGGCCAGGGTGACCATGGCCCCGGGATCGACCTTGGCCGTCACGGTGAGGGGCTTGTGGGGCTCCATGCGCGTGGGGGCTTCGAGCGCGACCTCCATGCGTCCGGCCTCGCGCGCCACGCCCAGGGACACGGCCCCGAAGGCGCGCCCGGCCTGGCCGGGCAGCACGTCGGCGCCTTTGCGGGCCAGCATGCCCGTGACGTAGACGTTGGGCGCGTAGCCCGCCTTGATCGGGATGCTCACCTCGCCGGTGTTCTCGGGCAGGTCGACCACATAATGGTCCAGGACCTCGGTGGACTCCACCGTGACCAGGAGCCTGCCCGGGAAGGGCGCGCGCACCTGGAGCCTGGCCGTCTCGCCCACGGCGTGGTCGGTCTTGGCGGGGACCAGCTCCAGCCGGGCGGGGTTCTCCATGGCCCAGGGGTTGTAGCCGTCGCCCGCCGCCCAGAAGGTGATCTGGCAGGCCGCGCCGGTGTCGGGGTCGGTGAGGCTCAGGCGATAGCTGCCGTACTTGGGCGGGGTGAAGGTCACCTCGCCCTTCGCGCCGGGGTTCTCCAGGCGGCGGCGCTCAACGAGGCGCGAGTCGCGCTTTGTCTCGTACTTGTAGCCCGTGCCCTCCTCGGCGCGGCGCAGGACGGTCTGCCAGCGATCCTCGAAGAGTTCGGCCACCAGGGCCTTGGGCTGGGCCTCTTTGCCCTGGGGGTCCACCACCACGTACTCGAAGGCGTGGGGCGTCCCCGGGGCCAGGCCCTGTTCGGCCGGACGCTTCAGGCCGGGATAGGCGGGGTAGGCGTTCACGGGGATCTTCACCCGCG
>NZ_JBZVFJ010000274.1:0-2576 GCF_058402725.1 Fundidesulfovibrio sp.
AATTACGAATAGTTGGAAGGTCTATTGAGGCGTTTTACCGTGCAGGGGTCTCAACTTTCACTAGGCCGAACAGGGCGAGGCTCGCATTGCGGGCCTTGCGCCCGTCAACAGCCCATGCTAAACAACCTCCATGCAATACATATAATATTATGCACCGCGCAAACGTCAGGCAGACACTTTCATGCGCAAAATATTAATTACTGCTGGCATTACAATATCGTTCGTCGTTATCTTTATCGCGATTTCACTGATTCTAATATCTATCAGGCTCGAGTCAGATTTCCATGAAGAACTGGTACTATCTACACCGTCACCAGACAACGTTTTCACGCTCACCATCAATAAGACTGACGGCGGAGCTACAACTTCCGTTGCACACACCGTATACCTCACTCGCAACCCAGTTTATTCAGAACAAGCTGAAATCGCCTGGTTTTACGGAGCGCATATCGACGGAGATTACGGCATCAAAGCGTCATGGATCGGTGAGCGCGAAATTAATGTTGAATATTCAAGCACCAAGAACTACCGCATTAACGACAACATGTTAGATTCACTTGGCATCAAACTTAGCCATGGAATGAAAAATACGCCTGCCAAACAGTAACACTCAACCCGCAGTGGAATTGACACCATACCAACACCTATGCGCCGCCTACTCGGCATGCCCTGTAGCCGCTCTGCATATCACTGAAAGTCATCTGTAAAATATAACTACCGTTGCATACCCGGAACAAGGTCTACTACCACCATGAGGGAACGGTGTACGGCACGCAGAAACGCCCCGACGGCTCCCCCCGCCTCTACTCCCTCTCGCCCCACGAGGACGAGGACATGTACGCCATCGCCAGGAAGCCGGGCAGGTCGGAGGGGACGGCGGTGGAATCGTTGATCTAATCCGACAGCGACATGCGGTGAAGCGAAGCCCACCCCCTCAGCGCCCGGCTTTCCCGGCGTGGTAGCGCAGCAGGGCCGCGTCGATCCTGCGGATCTCCTCCGCGTTCACATGGCCGCTGCACAGCAGGTGGCGTTCCTCGCCGTCGGGGGCGTCGCCGAAGGTGACGAGCGTGAGCCCGCCGTCGCGGAACTCCTCGCTGCGCAGAAGCTCCTCGGCCTCCTCGGGGGCGATGAACATGTACCCCGCCCGACCGGCGCGGATCATCCGGGCCATGGCCACGTTCTCCGCCGCGGTCTTCTCGATGCGCACCGCGGAGGCCGCGATGAGCGCGTCCAGCTCCTTGCCGTAGGAGTAGCTGTCCTTCATCAGCAGGAGCAGCGTGGGGTCGCCCAGGACCTCGCGCACGCTCATGCCCTGGCGGAAGCGCCGGTCGTGGGTGCGCGCGAGGGCCGCCACGGGCCTGTCCTTGTAGAGGGGCGCGGTGAACAGGCCGAGCTTTTCCCGCTCCGGGTTTCTGAACCAGCCCACCAGGCAGACCCTGCCAGGACTCTGCTCCAGCATGGCCAGCTGACGCCTGGCCGGGGTGAGCACCCATTTGTGGGGGATGTCTGCGGCCGTGAGGGCCTCTTCCGCCGGATCGGCGGTGAGTCCCCGCACGCGGCCGTCCGCGCCGGTGACCAGATAGGGCGGCCGCTCGTTGTAGAGCACCAGCAAGGGTTCCCCGGCCAGGGCCAGGGACCCTGTCAGCGCCAGAACCGCCATGCTGATGATCACCCGGTAGACGGTCATCTTCCCCTTCCTTGTCGTCGCGTTGCCGCCGAATCCCACGGCCGGGGCATCCCTACCCGCTTACGCGCATGGCCGCCGCCGGATTGATGCGCGCGATGCGCGAGAGCACCTGTCGCGCCCGGGCCTTGCCCTCGTCCGAGGCGTCGGAGGAGATCGCGTCGTAGGCGGCCAGAAGGGCGCGCAGGGCGGTGTCCGGCTCCCACTGTTCCAGCTTGTACTGTCCCACCAGCTCCAGAAGCTCGTCGATGGTGGGCGCGGCCAGGTCCGCCCGGCCGGACTGGGTGAGCAGCCCGGCCATGGCGATGAGCGCGTCGAAGCGCTCCCGGCCCGAACGCGACTGGCGCAGGGCCTCCTGGAGCGCCGTGACGGCCTCCACGAACTTCTTCTGGGCCGCCAGGCCCCGCGCCTCCTCCAGCACCCTGCCCAGGGGCGAATCCGAAGGCGCGACATCCAGCGCCTGGCCAGAACCGGGCGCGACGGACTTGAGCCAGGCCTTGGTCTCGGCGTCGGCGAAGGGCGTGCCGTCGGAGAAACTCAGGTTCTCGATGCCCTTGAGGCGCTGCGCGTAGAGCCCGGTCTGGGCCTTGAGGGCGTCCAGGGCGGGCGCGCCCTTGGCCCCCAGGGAATCCAGGGCCTGGGCGGCAAGCCGCGTAAGGTCCAGCCAGAAGAGATAGACCGGCACCTGGGACTCGGCCCGGCGCAGGGCCTCCTCGAACTGACGCCCGCTCAGCAGCTGCTGGATGGAGCTGCGGATGGACTCGTCTGGCGGCGGGATCAAGGTCTGTCCCTGGTCCGCCGGGGGCAGGCCGTCCACCTTGAGCCAGGCGCCCAGGCGGTTGAGGGTCACGGCGCGGGGATCGCCCGCATCGGCCGCCAGAAGCTCGGCCGC
>NZ_JBZVFJ010000275.1:0-2574 GCF_058402725.1 Fundidesulfovibrio sp.
GCAGGCGCGCACGGCCTCCATGATGGCGGTGATCTGGGGCACGCCCACGCCGGCCACGATGCGCGTGGTGCAGATGGAGCCCGGACCGATGCCCACCTTCACGGCGTCGGCCCCGGCCTTGATGAGCGCAAGCGCGCCCTCGTAGGTGCCCACGTTGCCCGCCACAAGCTGGCACTTGGGCCACTGGGACTTGATGGCCTCCACGGCCGAGAGGATGTTCTTCGTGTGCCCGTGGGCCGAATCGAGCACGAGGAAGTCGCACCCGGCGTCCAGGAGCGCGGCCACCCGCTCGTCGCGGCCGGGCCCCACGCCCACGGCGGCCCCGGCGCGCAGGCGTCCCAGGGGGTCTTTGCAGGCGTTGGGGTATTTCTGGATCTTGTCGATGTCCTTGATGGTGATGAGGCCCTTGAGCTTCTTGTGTTCGTCCACCACCAGGAGCTTCTCGATGCGGTGCTCGTGCAGGTGCTCCTTGGCCACTTCCAGGGGAGTGCCCACGGCGACGGTGACCAGGTTGCGGCTGGTCATCACGTCGCGCACCTTGGTGACGTCGTCCTCCACGAAGCGCACGTCGCGGTTTGTGACGATGCCCACCAGGCCGTCGTTTTCCACCACGGGCAGGCCCGAGATGGAGAATTCGGCCATCACCTTGAGCGCGGCGGCAACGGTCATGTCCGGGTGGACGGTCACGGGGTCGATGATCATCCCGGACTCGCTCTTCTTGACCTTCTCGACCTCCAGCTTCTGCTGGGCCACGCTCATGTTCTTGTGAATGACGCCCGCGCCGCCGTTGCGGGCCATGGAGATGGCCATGCGCGACTCGGTGACGGTGTCCATGGCCGCCGAGAGCAGCGGGATGTTCAGGCGTATTTCGGGGGTCAGCCAGGTGGAGACGTCCACCTTGTCGGGCAGGACCTCGGAATAGCAGGGAATGAGAAGTACGTCGTCGAACGTGAGGCCCAGGCCGGTGATCTTGTCCATACGCCCTCCGCAGGCGGGTTAGTCGAGGCCGAGGTACGCCTGGCGCACCTTGGGGTTTTCAAGCAGGTCCTTGGCCGGTCCCTCAAGGGTGACCACGCCGGTTTCCAGCACGTATCCCCGGTGGGCGATGTGCAGGGCCATCTGGGCGTTCTGCTCCACGAGCATGACCGTGGTGCCCTCCCGGTTGATGCGCACGATGATCTCGAAGATGTTCTCCACCACGATGGGCGCAAGCCCCAGGCTCGGCTCGTCCAGGAGCAGCACCTTGGGTCTTGCCATGAGGGCGCGCCCGATAGCAAGCATCTGCTGTTCGCCGCCCGAGAGCGTTCCGCCGTGCTGGCGCATGCGCTCGGAAAGCTTGGGAAACAGCTCGTAGACCTTTTCCAGGTCGGCCTTTACGCCGTCCTTGTCGGAGCGCAGGTAGGCCCCCATCATCAGGTTTTCCAGCACCGTGAGCCGGGGGAAGATCATGCGGCCCTCGGGCACCTGGGTGATGCCCAGGGCCACGGTCTTCTCGGTGGAGAGGCGCGTCACGTCCCGGCCCATGAACTCGATGGCGCCCTGCTTGGGCTGGATGACTCCCGAGATGGACATGAGCGTGGTGGTTTTGCCCGCGCCGTTGGCCCCGATGAGCGTGACGATCTCGCCCTGCTTAACTTCCAGGCTCACGCCCTTGAGGGCGTGGATGGAGCCGTAATAGGTGTGGATGTCCGTAAGCTTAAGCATGGGCCGCCCCCCTGCCCAGGTAGGCCTCGATGACCTCCGGGTTCTCCCTGATCTCGCGCGGGCCGCCCTCGGCGATCTTCACGCCGTGGTCGAGCACCACAAGGTGCTGGCAGATGCTCATCACCAGCTTCATGTCGTGCTCGATGAGCACCACGTCCACTCCCTTGCCCAGGATGGCGTGGATCAGGTCCACCAGGGAGGCCGTCTCCTGGGGGTTCATGCCTGCGGCGGGTTCGTCCAGGAGCAGGAGCCGGGGCTCGCTGGCCAGGGCGCGGGCGATCTCCAGGCGGCGCTGGTCGCCGTAGGAGAGGGCGCTGGAGAGGTCCAGCGCTTTTGAGCCCAATCCCACGAAGTCGAGGTATTCCATGCTCTGGTCCACCAGGCGCTTTTCCTCGGCCTTCTGCGCCCCGGTGCGCAGCACCGCGCCCCAGAACCCCTGGGCGGCGCGGCAGTGGCGGCCGATGCGCACGTTGTCCAGCACCGAGAGCGAGGCGAAGAGCCGGATGTTCTGGAAGGTGCGGGCCACGCCCATCTGGGTCATCTGCTCGGGGCGCGAGCCGCCCACTTCCACGTGGCGGCCGTCCCTCTCGAAGAGGATGGCTCCCTCGGTGGGCTTGTAGATGCCCGCGATGCAGTTGAACATGGTGGTCTTGCCCGCGCCGTTGGGTCCGATCAGGCCGAGGATCTGGCCTTTGGTCACCTGGAAGCTCACGTCCGAGAGGGCCATGAGGCCCCCGAAGCGCTTGCTCACGCTGTCGATTTTGAGAATGGCGTCCATGCCCTACCCCGCCCTCCCGGCTTCGAGCCGCGCCTTGAGGTCCAGAATGAGTCTGCTCTTCTTGCTGGTGGCGGCGATGGTGGGGAAGAAGC
>NZ_JBZVFJ010000276.1:0-2563 GCF_058402725.1 Fundidesulfovibrio sp.
GTGGCCTGGAGGGTCTTGCAGGTGCGGTAGTTGTAGCCCTGCACGCGCACGCCCCGGGGTGTCTGGCGGGAGCAGCGGCGGAAGGTCCGGGCATGCTCCGGGGACTGCGCGTCCGTCAGGCCCGAGGCCGGGCGGTAGGCCAGATGGGCGTCGTTGCCCAGGGGCATGTGGGACATGAAGGTGTCCGTGACCACCAGCTTCTCGCGGTCGGCCTCCTGCTCGAAGAAACAGTAGACCCCGGCGCGCTCCATGAGTCGGCTGGCGAAGTTCCAGCCGGTCTCGGCGTACTGGCAGATCCATTCGCGCCGGGAGTAGGTGTCGCGCAGGCGGAATTCGAGGTCCAGGCCCTGCTGGAGCCCGGCCTCGCGGAACACGGAGTCCAGCACGCGGGTCAGGTCCGCGTCGAGGAAGATGCGCGTGCCCAGGGTCTGGGTGAGCCACCACGCGCGGGGGACCAGGACGGCCCGGTAGTAGGTGAGCCCGTGGTTGCGCTCCAGTTGGTCGAACTCGCGCACGATGCCGTGCCAGAAGATGTCGCACCCCGAAGGACGGCGCACGGTGAGCGTGGCCCGCCCGGATTGCACGGCTTCCGGGTCCGGCCCTGGTCCGGACGCGGCCAGGAACGTTTCGAATTCGTAGAGCCCCGCGAGAGCCTCCCGGCCGGTGAAACGGGCCACCTGGAAGGTGTCGGCGGACAGGCCGGAAACGGCGAACTCCGAACGGGGGGGAACGGCTTCAGGCATGGCGCGCCTCCCGGATGGCGTTGAACGCTGTCTTTGCGGAGCGCTTCGCCGTCGGGCGCGCTCCTGGAGAGCGCGAACCTACGTGAAGACTGCCGTCGCGGCAACCCGGCCCGCGTTGAAGGCGCTATTCCATGTACATCACCGTTGTCTGGCTGGGGTTGCTCACCACGCCCACGGTGTTGGGGTTGTCGCCGTTCTGCTTGGTGGCGGAGCTCTGGAACACGGCGGCCTCGCCCTCGATGACCACCTTGAGGCTCCCCGAGGTGAAGCGGCACGGCCCCTGGATGCGGCCCGAGGCCACACCGCCCGCCGTGCCCGGCTCGTCGCCCACGCTCTGGGCGATCTCGGTCTTGAGGGTGAGGGCCTTGGCCCCCTTGACGAACACCTTGGAGGCGCACGTGGAGCCCTTGGCGTTCTGCATCATGGCCATGTTCTGGTAGGGGATGGGCACCGGGTCCGGCGCGGGTGGCGCGGGGGTGAGGCACACGTCGGGGAAGGCCCCGGCCATGCCGGTCTCGTTAGTGGTGGCGAACATGGTTTGCTCCTCAACCCAGGCGGATCTTCCGGCCGTCCACGTCCACGTTGCCGCGCGATTCGAGGCGCATCTCCCCGGCGTCCAGGCGCAGGGAGTCTTCCGCTTCCAGGCGGTAGCGCCCGGCGCGCACGTCCTCGCACTCGTCCACGCGACGGAACACCCGCGTGGCGCGCTCCACCAGGCGGCCCACCACGCGCTCCACGGCCCCGGCGGCGGTGCGGATGCGGGCGAAGGCCTGGGTGAGGCTCTCGCCCGAAAGCGAAAGCGCGCCGGCGCGCACGTCGGCCCTGTCGGCCTCCAGCGCTGCCCGGGGCGCGGACATCTCCAGGCGCTGCCCGGCGCACAGGCCCAGGAGCCCGGCTTCCAGGGTCAGGGGCCCCTGCCCGCCGTGCAGCGTCAGCCCCTCCTCCAGGCCCGCGCGGCCCGGGCCCTGGGAGGCCCGCACGAGCACCGAGAGCACGAAGGCCGCGCCCGAGGGCTCGTTCACGGCGAGCACCAGGTCGCCTGGCTCGGGCTCCAGCAGGCAGCCCGCCGCGCGCAACGCGGGGAAGACCGCGCCGCCCCGGCGCACCAGAAGGCGGCCGTCCAGGGCGCCCGTCACCGTGGCGAGGCTCAGGACGGGCTCCTCGCCGCCGGGGTTCATCTTGGCCAATGCGTTCATGATGGCTCCATGGGGTTCGTGCGCCCGGGCATCAGGCCGGGGGCGGGATCCAGTCCTCGGCGGCGGCCAGGGCCGGATCGGTTGGGCGCGCGCCCTCGGTGGCCGCGCCGTCGAGCACGGCGTCCTGCAGGGCCGTGCGGTGGAGATTGGCGAGCGTCAGGTTCGAGCCGGAAAGGTCGGCGCGCGCAAGGTCCGCGTGGGAGAGGTCCGCGCGGGTGAGGTCCGCGCCCGCGAGCCGCGCCCCGGGCAGGGACGCCCCGGTCAGGATGGCGTTGGGCAGCTGCGCGCCGCGCAGATCCGCCCCGGCGAGCCCGGCCTGCTCGAAGCTGGCCATGGCGAATTCGCCGCGCAGGATCGCGCCCGGGGCCTTTGCCCCGTCGAAGTGCGCGCACTGCGCCCTGGCCCCGAGAAGCGACGCGCCCGAGAGATCGGCCCCCGCCAGGGAGGCCTGGGTGAGGTCGCAGCCCTCGAAAACGGCCTCGCGGCAGAGCGCGCCGTCGAGGTAGGCCATGAAAAGGTTGCAGCCCTCGAAGCGGGCCTGGGAGAGGTCCGCCTTGTCCAGGAAGGTCTTGGCGAAGGAGCACCCGGCGAAGCGCTGACCGGCCAGGGACAGGCCCTCCATCT
>NZ_JBZVFJ010000277.1:0-2561 GCF_058402725.1 Fundidesulfovibrio sp.
GCGCTGGGACGAGGAGTTGCTGAGCCGACTGGAACTCACGCCGTCGCTGTTCTCGCCCCTGGCGGACCTGGACGAGCCCTGCGCGGGCTTGGCGAACGGCTGGCGCACGCGCTGGCCCGCTCTGGCGAACATCCCGTGGTTCCCCCTGATGGGCGACGGGGCGGCCGCCAACGTGGGCACGGGCTGCGCCTCGCCGGAGCGCGCGGCCGTGACGGTGGGCACCACCAGCGCCGTTCGCGCGGTGACGCCCGGCGCGCCCGGCGCGCTGCCCAAGGCCCTGTGGCGCTACCGCCTGGACCGTGAACGCTCCCTGCCCGGGGGGGCGCTCACCGAGGGCGGGTCGCTGCCCGCCTGGATGCGCGAGGTGCTGCGCCTGGGCGCTCCGGAGGATGTCGAACGGGAAGTGGCGTCCATGAAGCCGTGCTCCCACGGGCTGACCGTGCTCCCGCTCATGGCGGGGGAGCGCGCGCCGGGCTGGTCGGGCAAGGCCAACGGAGCCGTGGTGGGCATGACCCTGGCCACGCGGCCGGTGGAGATCTTCAGGGCGGGGCTGGAGTCGGTGGCCCAGCGTCTGTCCATGGTGTTGGAGGAACTCGCCGCCGTGCTGCCCGGACGATTCACCGTGGTGGCCGGAGGAGGGGCCCTGCGGGCCTCCCCGGCCTGGCGGCGCATCCTCACCGACGCCGTGGGGCGCGAGGTGCGCTTCCCGGACGTGGAGGAGCCTTCCATGCGCGGCGCGGCCCTGATGGCCCTGGAAGCCCTGGGCGTCGTGCGCGACGTGGCCGATCTCCCCGTTCCCGACGGAATCGTCCTCGCCCCGGACGTCAAGGCCCATGCCCTCCACCTGGAAGCCGTCGAGCGCCAGCGCACGCTCTACGAACAGATCATCGCCGACGCGTAGTCGTGGTCACAGCCACGGCCCTTGTCCGTGCGGGCGAGGAGACCGGATGTCCCATGCAGTGGATAACCATAGCGAGGCCACACCATGAATGCCTTCAATCTGTTCCTGCCGACCCGCATCCTGTTCGGCCCCGGACGGCTCTCCGAGCTGGGCTCCACCCCCCACCTGCCGGGCGGCAAGGCCCTGGTGGTCACGGGCGCGGGCGGCTCCATGGAACGGGCGGGGATACTGGGCAGGGTGGTCCGCGCCCTGGAGGGGCGGGGCATCGAGGCCGTCGTCTACGCGGGCATCACGCCGAACCCGGTGGAATCCTCCATCGACGAGGCGGCGCGTCTTGCGCGCGAGAGCTCCTGCGACGTGGTGATCGGCCTGGGAGGCGGAAGCCCCATGGACGCGGCCAAGGCCGTCGCTGTGGCCGCCACGAATCCCGGCCGGTTCTGGGATTACGTGCAGCGCGGCACGGGCGGACGCAGGCAGCCCGAAAAGCCGCCGCTGCCGATCGTGACCATCACCACCACATCCGGCACGGGCTCCGAGTGCGACCCCTGGGCGGTGATCAGCCGCCTGGAAAGCAAGGAGAAGCTGGGCTTCGGGTTCGAGAGCACCATCCCCTCGCTGGCCATCGTGGACCCGGAACTGACCATCGGACTGCCCCCCGCCCAGACGGCCTACACCGGCATGGACGCCTTCTTCCACGCCGTGGAGACCTTCCTGGCCACGGTGAGCCAGCCCGCCTCGGAGCTCTTCAGCCTGGAGTCCGTGCGCCTCATCTCCAGACATCTGCCGACGGCCATCAGGGACGGCTCCAACCTGGAGGCCCGCGCGGGCATGGCCTGGGCGGCCACGGCGGCGGGCGTATGCCAGACGCTGTCGGCCAACATCGTGCACCACCCCATGGAGCACGCTCTCTCGGCCCTGAATCCCTCCCTGCCGCACGGCCTGGGCCTGGTGATGCTGTCCCGGGCCTTCTTCGGCATCCTGGAATCCCGCAAGCCGGAGGCCTTCCCGGCGCTGGCCGTGGCCCTGGGCGCGGACGACGGGAAACCCATGCCCTTCGCGCGGGCGCTCGAAGACCTCATCGCCCGGTGCGGGCTTGACGGCGAAAGGCTTTCCGGTCACGGCTTCTCGCCGTCCGACGTCCGGGCCTTGACCGACAACGTCTACGCCACGGTGGGACGGCATTTCGACATCACGCCCGTGGCGCTCTCGCGCGAAGACGTGGCGGACGTTTTTACCAGGTCCATGTAAGGAGGGCCCCATGGCTGAGGGAATCGGATATCTGGACAAGGGGCTGAGCGAGGCCGAAGTGCGCGCCGTCATGGAGCGCGGAGCGCCGAGGGAGGCGTTCGCGGGCAAGCGCGTGCTGGTCCTCACGCCGGACACGACCCGGACCTGCCCCCTGCCCATGATGATCAGGAACCTGGCGGAACTCATGCTCCCCCACTCGGCCTGCCTGGACTTCATGGTGGCCCTGGGCACCCATCAGCCGCTGCCAGAGAGGGAGATCGAGGAGCTCTACGGCCTCACGCCCGAAACGCGCGCGCGGCTCCTGCCCGGTTCCAGGCTGTTGAACCACCGCTGGGACCTGCCCGACACACTCAAGGTGATCGGGCGGCTCTCCGAAGACGACGTCCGCGACATCTCGGGCGGACTCTTCGCG
>NZ_JBZVFJ010000278.1:0-2541 GCF_058402725.1 Fundidesulfovibrio sp.
GGCGACTACGGGCGCACCCTGGAGATCGACCAGAAGGACGAGATCGGCGAATTGGCCGTGAGCCTCAACGTGATGGTGGGCAGCCTCAAGGAAAAGATCGCCGAGGCCAACGCCAAGTCCGAGGAGGCCGGACGCCAGGCCGTCCGCGCCCAGGAGGCCATGGCCGAGGCCGAGGCCTCCCAGGCGCGCACCGCCGAGGCCATGGAGCGCATGCTCCGCGTGGCGGCGGAGCTGGAGCAGGTTTCCGAGGTGCTCACCTCGGCCTCGGAGCAGCTTTCGGCCCAGGTGGAGCAGTCCAGCCGGGGCGCGGAGAACCAGGCCCAGCGCGTGGCCGAGACGGCCACGGCCATGGAGGAGATGAACGCCACGGTGCTGGAGGTGGCCAGGAACGCCTCCCAGGCCGCCGAGACCTCCCAGGGCGCGCGGGGCCGGGCCGAAGAGGGCGCGCGGGTGGTGGGCCAGGTGGTGGCCTCCATCCACCGCGTGGAGGAGCAGGCCCTTTCCCTCAAGCGCGACATGGGCGTGCTGGGCGGCCAGGCCGAGGGCATCGGACAGGTGATGAACGTGATCTCCGACATCGCGGACCAGACGAACCTCCTGGCGCTCAACGCGGCCATCGAGGCCGCGCGCGCGGGCGAGGCGGGCCGGGGCTTCGCGGTGGTGGCCGACGAGGTGCGCAAGCTTGCCGAAAAGACCATGCAGGCCACCCGGGAGGTGGGCGAGGCCATCACGGGCATCCAGCAGGGCACGCGCGTCAACATCGGCAACGTGGAACAGGCCGTGCGCACCATCGAGGAAGCGGCCTCCCTGGCCACCCGTTCGGGCGAGTCCCTCAAGGAGATCGTGTCCATGGTGGATTCGGCCTCGGATCAGGTGCGCTCCATCGCGGCGGCCTCCGAGCAGCAGTCGGCGGCCAGCGAGGAGATCAACCGCTCCATCGAGGAGGTGAGCACCATCTCCTCGGAGACCTCCCAGGCCATGACCCAGGCGTCCCAGGCCGTCTCGGACCTGGCCCGCCAGGCCCAGGTGCTCCAGCGGCTCATCGGCGACATGCAGGACGGCTCGGGCGGCGGGAAGGCCCTGCCTCCGGCGGGGGGCAGGCCCCGCGCCCTGGCCTGAGCCGGGCCGCACCGGGAAGCTTCACGGGCCGCGACATGCGTCGCGGCCCTTGCTCCGAGTTCAACCCCGGGGACGGGGTTTGGGAGAGCCGCTTACGGGCGGCAGAGCCGCCCTGCTCCGGGCCGCGACATGCGTCGCGGCCCGTTTATTTTTGCCGCACAGGCAATGCGCTGAAATGATTGCAAATACATTCGCGTGGCCCTGGCAGGGGAAACGCGCTATGGGCACATGGGACGAACCGCCATGCTCGACTTCACCACTCTCCTGACGCTCAACTTCATTGTCAACGTCATCAGCCTCATGACCACGGCGCTCCTCTGGGCGCGCTACGGACGCAAGTTCGAAGGCCTGGGGCTGTGGTTCGCCCAGGCCGCCACCCAGGTGGCCGGTGTGGGGCTCATCCTGTCGCGAGGGGTCATGGCGCCCGTCGTGGCCGTCGCGGGCGGCAACGTGGTGCTCATGTCCAGCTCCTGGCTGCTCCTGGAGGGCATGCGGCGCTACACGGGCAGGCGCGGCTCCCATTGGGTCAATCTGGCGGCCTATGCGCTCTTCGCCTGGGCCATGGCGCACTACACCTTGGTGCACGACGACATCGTGGCGCGCACGGTGGCCGTCTCGTGCATCCTGGCCTTCGTCAACGCCCAGACGGCCTGGCTGCTCCTGGCGCGTGTGGGGCCGCGCGTGCGCCGCTACACCTTCCTGCCCGGGCTCGTGGCGGCGGGCTACGCCGCCGTGAGCGCGGCGCGCCTGATCATCCTGACCGCGAGGCCACCGGACGCGGGGCCGCACCCCCCGGCCCTGGCCGACTCCGTGGCCGTGACGGGCTACATCGCCCTGCACATCTGCATGCTGGTGGCCCTGGCCCTTTCGCTCACGCGCAGGCTCATGGACGAAGTGTCGGCCCAGGAGGAAAAGTTCGCCAAGGCCTTCCACTCCGCGCCGTACGCGCTCTTCATCGCGCGCGGGCGCGACGGGATGGTGGTGGAGGTCAACGACGGTTTCGAGACGGTGTTCGGGCGGCCCCGCCGCGATGCCCTGGGAAGAACCCTGGACGACCTGGGCCTTGCCCCTGCAGTGGAGGCCCTGGCTGGCGCGCCGGGGGAAGGCGCGCGGGCCGAGGCGCGCCTGGCCCGCGCCGACGGGAGCGCGCTGGTGGGGCAGTTCTCGGCCGTGCCGCTGGTCCTGGACGGGGAGGATTGCGCGCTCTGGAGCGCAGCCGACGTGACCGGCGAGAGCATGCTGCGCGAGCGTCTCCGGGAGCTGGCGGCCACCGACAGCCTCACCGGGCTGGCCAACCGCCGGGCCTTCATGGAGCGCTTCGCCATCGCCCGGGAGGACGCCCTGCGGCGCTCCGAGCGTCTGGCCGTGCTCTCCATGGACCTGGACCGCTTCAATGAGGTCAACGACGTGCAGGGCCACGCC
>NZ_JBZVFJ010000279.1:0-2517 GCF_058402725.1 Fundidesulfovibrio sp.
GCATGGCGGTGGATCGGGAACATCCCGAGGTGATGCTCGTCAAGCTGGAGGACATCAGGCCCAACCCGCGCCAGCCTCGCTTCGAGTTCGACGAGGAATCCCTGCAGGACCTGGCCAGCTCCATCCGGGAGCAGGGCGTGCTCCAGCCCGTGCTCATCCGGCCTGCCCAATCCGGCGCGCACGGCTACGAACTCGTTGCGGGCGAACGCAGACTGCGGGCCAGCAAGATCGCTGGCAAGGAAACCATCCCGGCGCTCCTGCGCGAGGTCACCGACGAGCAGAGCCTCGCCCTGGCGCTCATCGAAAACCTTCAACGTGAGAACCTGAACGCGCTTGAAGAGGCCAAGGGCCTGGACCAATTGCTCAATTCCTTCGAGCTGAGCCAGGAGGCGCTGGCCCAGAAGGTGGGAAAAAGCCGCTCCGCCGTGGCCAACAGCCTGCGTCTGCTCCAGTTGCCCCTGCCCATCCAGGAGAGCCTCTCCAAGGACGGCATCACCGCCGGGCACGCCCGGGCGCTGCTGGCCATCACGGACGAAGCGCTGCGGGACCAGCTCTGGCGTCGCGTGCTCGACCGGGGACTCTCCGTGCGCGAGACCGAGGACCAGGCCGGCTACTGGCGCGTGCACGAGGCCCTGCCTGAGGATTCCGGCGCCCCGGCGAAGCCCAGGGCCGAACGGCGTCAGCGGACCAGGACCCCCGCCGGGCTCGCGGAACTGGGAGGCACGCTGCGCGACCGTTTTCGGGTCAACGTGAAGGTAGGCGGCGACGAGGCCAAGGGGCGCATCACCTTCGCCTACAACAGCGCCGAGGAGCTCAAAACCCTTCTGGACGCCTGGGGAGTGGATGACGCCCGCTGAGACCCTTTCCTCCGCCGGGCTGGCCGCCCTGGCGGGCAGGCTGCGCGGCGCGCGCGTGCTCGTGGTGGGCGACGTGATGCTCGACCACTATCTCGTGGGCGACGCCGCGCGCATCAGCCCCGAAGCCCCCGTGCCCGTGGTGCGCGTGGCGCGCGAACGCCGCGCCCTGGGCGGGGCGGGCAACGTGGCCCGAAACCTGGCGGCCCTGGACGCCTCGGTGACGCTCCTGGGCGTGACCGGAGAGGACGACCCTGGCCGCGCCGTGCACGATCTCATGGCCAGGGAGTCCCTGCCCGGGCTCATGATCGTGGAGAAGGGCCGCCTGACCACCATCAAGACGCGCATCCTGGCCGGCGGGCAGCAGATGCTGCGCGTGGACCGCGAGGAAACCGGAGAACTCAGGCCCGCGACCAGGGCCGCTCTGGTGGAGGCCGTCCGGCGAGAGTGCGCCAGCCACGATGTGGCGATCGTCTCCGACTACGGAAAAGGCGTGATCTGCCGCGAAATCATGGAAGCACTGGCCCAGGCGCGCGCGGAAAGGGGAGGGGGCCTGCGCGTGCTGGTGGACCCCAAGGTGGTCAACGCCGGGCTCTACGCGGGCGTGGACCTGCTCACGCCCAATGCCAAGGAGGCCGGGGAGCTGGGCGGCGTGGACGCCACTGGTCGCGAAGGCGTCATCCGTGCCGGGCTGGCCATTTTTCGCCGACTGCGCTGCCGCCAGCTGTGCATCACCCTGGGCGCGCAGGGCATGGCGGTGTTCGAGGCTCCGGGCAAGGTGCTCCGCGTGCCCACCGTAGCCCGCACGGTTTTCGACGTGACCGGCGCGGGCGACACCGTCATCGCGGTGCTGGCCATGGCCCTGGGGTCGGGGATCGGGCTGGCGCAGGCCTCGCTGCTGGCCAACTGCGCGGCGGGCGTGGTGGTGGGCCAGGTGGGCGCTGCGGTGACGAACCTGGAGGAGTTGGGCGGCGCGTTGGCCGCATCCCCTCCACCGGCCCTGGAACAGTGGCTGGATCTAGACTGAGAGGTGCGCCGGGATGTCCAACGAGAAGTCAACCGCCTGGGAAGCCCACGGCGATGAGCGTACGGCCAGGGCGCGCATCGTCGGGGACATCGATTTCACCAACTCGCAGGAAGTGCGCGACTGGCTGAAGGACTTTTGCGGCAAAACCCAGGGTGAATTGCTGCTCGACCTCAAAGACCTCGCCTATGTGGACAGCTCCGGACTGGCAGTGCTCATCGAAACGCGCAAGCTCCTGAAATCAAGGCAGCGAACCATCCGCATCGTGTCCGTATCTCCTCAGGTCCAGAAGCTCTTCTCCCTCACCCAGATCGGGGATCTGTTCGGCATCTGAGGGCCTGTGGGACACGAGCGCGATCAATTCTTCTGGCTGGTCAACCGACTTCTGGAGTGCCTGCGCAGCCCGTTCACCACCAAGAAATACATGCGCTGGCAGAACTGGCGTCATTTTGCGTGGGTGGGGGCCGATTCCCTGCCCATCGTCACGGTGATCGCGGCCTGCACCGGCATCATTCTGGCGCTGCAGGCCGCAGCGCAGCTGGAAAAGGTGGGCGCGCTCTCCTACGTGGCCAACCTTGTGGGCGTGACCATCGTGGCGGAACTCGGCCCGCTGCTCACGGCGCTCATCCTGTCGGGACG
>NZ_JBZVFJ010000280.1:0-2481 GCF_058402725.1 Fundidesulfovibrio sp.
GGCCGCGGCCCTGGGCGTGGGCCGGTCCGCCAAGGGCTCGGCCCGCTCCATATCCACCCAGGCCCTGGCCCAGGCGGCCCTGGACAAGATCGACGCGGCCATCGTCTCCAAGGACAATATCCGCGCCAACCTGGGCGCGCTCCAGGCGCGCCTGGAGAACACCGTGCAGGCCCTCTCGCTCCAGAGCGAAAACCTCCAGCTGGCCCAGGCGCGCATCGCCGACGTGGACCTGGCCACGGAGATGGCCGAGTACGTGCGCTCGCAGATTCTGGTGAACTCGGCCACGGCCATGCTCTCCCAGGCCAACACCCTGCCCCGGCTGGCCCTGCAGCTGCTGCTGTAGCAGTCCGCCGGGCTTGCCGCGCGGCGGGCCGCCAGGCGGCCCCGTCCCGAACTGTTCCGGCCCCGGACAGCCCGCAGCCGCCACGTTCGCAAATCCGGCGGCAGCTGCCCGCGACTGCCTACCGCCGCCCCGGCTCGGGGATGGGCAGCACCCCCCCCTGGCGCACCTTGCCGATGTCGATGAAGGAGATCTCATCGTCGTCATCGTCGTCCTTGCCGGACTTCTTCTTTTTGGCCTTGCGCGCCTTTTCCTGGGCCTCCTCCACCTGCTCGGAGCCGGACTTGGCGGCCTCCTCGAAGGTGGAATCGCCCAGCATGGTGGTCTCCAGGAAGAGCTGCTGCTTGCCCTTGGGGTCGAGCAGCACGCCCACGATCATGTGGTCGGGGAAGACCACCAGGGAGGTCTCCAGGCCGATCTTGTAGAACACCGAGGCCAGCAGGCAGCTGCCTTCCACGCAGTTGGCCTGGCGGCCGTCCAGGGCGTCTCCCAACAGGCGCACGTGCTGCACGGAGAGTTCCGGGTCCGGAGCCGAGGGACGGTTGATGCTCGAATAGCGCAGGCCGCGCTTGCGCAGGGCCTGCCACACGGCCTTGGCCTGCTTGCGCACGCCCCGGGCGTCGGTCTGGTAGCCCGAAAAGGAGGACACCTCGCCCACGGAGAGGGCCTCGCGCAGGATCTGCTGCACGGCCGGGTGGTTCTCGTTGACGTAGGCCGCGAAGAGCCAGGAGGTGTCGTAGTATTCGTCGTCCTCCTCGAAGCCGTAGACGCAGTCGTTCACGGAGGCCACCAGCACCCGCTGGGACTTTTCGCCCAGGGGCTGGCCGTCCACGCTGAGCCGGGCCGTGAGCACGATGGGCACGGGCTGGCGCACCTGGAGCAGGGCCTCTGGGAAGCTGAGGAAGGGATAGACCACGTAGTCCTGTCCGCGCTTGGGCAGGGTGACGTCGGCCTTGCCGCCGTTCACCAGGGGCGAGGAGGAGCTCATCTCCACCACGGCCCTGGCCCCCGCTCTCGGGGCGCGCACGGTGATGCCGAAGAGGCCGTTGCGGTCGCCCAGTTCGTTGGTCTTGTCCTGCACGTCCAGGTGCATGGCCGCAATGGAGTGCATGAGCGAGGGGTAGAGCTTGCCCTTGAGCCCCACGTGGGTGAAGTCCCAGTCGGCGCGGGCCGGGGCCTTCTGCGGGGCCGGTGCGGGGGCCGGGGCCTGCTGCGCCGCCGGGGCCGGCCCGGCCAGGAGCGCCAGGAGGACGAGGCACGCGGCGGCCAGGGACGCGGCGCAAAAGCCTGCTGCGCGGGGCCGGGCTGCGCGGGACGGGCAGGCCGAAAGCCCGGCAGGAACCGTGAAACCTTGGACGGGACGTGCGGCGCTCGGACGCGGGAACGTGGTGGGGGACATCGTGGCTCCTGGAAGAACGGATTGCAGGGGCGCGGGATTTTCCCGCCATGGAACGCTCCTACGCGAGCCGCGCCCAAGGGTCAACGCGGGCCGGGTCCGCCGGGTTGGGAAGAGCGAACGGCGAGCGGGAGGGGTCTGGAAGGAAAGCCGCGCGAGGGTCTAGCGGCGCGAGACGATCACGGCCACGCGCTTCGGGACCGGGCCGGGCCACTGGGCGCGGTAGGCCACCGGCCCCCACCAGCCCGTCTCCTTGTAGAGCGTCAGGTGGTTGCTCACGATGCCCATGGGGCAGCTGAACAGGCAGATCAGGCAGCCGCTGGCGTCCGGGGCGACGGCGGCCTTGAAGTTGCCGCCGAAGCGCATGTCCAGGCCCCTGCCGCCCTTGTCGCGCAGGAGTTCTTCCAGGGGGACGGGCCTGTCCGCCCCGTCGGGGAGGATCGCCACCTTCAGGGTCTGGCCCTGCACGCGCTCGCTGTCCCAGTTGGCCATGGTCATGTTGTCGCCGGGGCGAAAGCCCAGGAGCGCGAGGGCCTCGTGGAGCCGCCGGGGCGATATCTCGGCCTGGAGCAGGGCCTTGTCGGCGTACGCGCCGTCCTTGAACACGGCCAGGTGCTGGACGGCCTGGTCGGCCAGGGCGGGGTTCACCACGGCCAGGAAGGCCACGCTGCCGGATGCCATGTCCACGCTGAGGGGCATCTCCGGGGTGAGCCCCAAAGGAGCGCTCCCGGCCGGGGCCGGGAGC
>NZ_JBZVFJ010000281.1:0-2456 GCF_058402725.1 Fundidesulfovibrio sp.
CCCTCCATCCTCTCCGTCTCCGCCCCGCACCTCTTCCTCGGTCCCGGTCCCGTCGACCCCATCGAGCTCCTCGTCGCCGACGCCGGCTCCGACCTCGCCCACATCGACGCCCTCGAGCTCCGGATCGGCCCGACCTGGCGCGCCTCCTGCGGCTCCCTCGTCTCCCTCTCCCCACCCTTCAACCCCATCACGCGCCTCTCCTGCCTCAACCTCTCCCTCGCTTCCGCGCCCCTCGACGACCCCTCCCTCACCACCGCCTCCTTCGTCCTCCGCGTCGCCAACCAGTCCTCCTCCCCCTCCGCGCCCATCCCGCTCGTCCCACGCCCTTCCATCTCGCTCCTCAGTCCCGACTCGGGCCCCACCGCCTCCCCGACCGAGGTCTCCCTCCTCGGCGCCCACCTCGGCTTCGCCGCCTCCGACGTCGTCAACATCACGCTCGGCGGTCGTCCCTGTCGCCTCCTCGCCCACCTCTCCCCGACGTCCCTTCGTGTCGAGGTCCCGCCCGGCGTGGGCTCCGCGCTCCGCAACCCGCTCGTCGTCACCACGCGCGGCCTCCTCGCATCCTCCTCGCCCGCCGCCTTCCGCTACAGCCCGCCCGTCATCACCTCTGTCTCGCCGTTGTACACCTTCATCGGCCCGCGCGTCCTCGAGACCTTCACGCTCCGCGGCCAGCACCTCGGCAACCGCGCCGACGACGTCGCCTTCCTCGCCGTGGCGGGCGTGCCGTGCGGGGTCGTGGCGCACGTGTCGTCCTCCGAGCTCGTGTGCGGGGCCGTGAACGGCTCGACGATGCAGCTCAACGGCGGCGTGGACGTCACGGTCGGCGACCAGGCGCTGTCGGGCGACGCGAGGGCGGCCGCGGTGCAGCTGCTGGAGGTGTTGCCGGAGCCGCGCGTCACCTCCTTCACGCCGTCGCCGGCGGCCGCGGGCGAGACGCTGATGATCCTGGGCTTCCACTTCGGGCGCGTCTCCACGGACGTGTCGCGCGTGTCGCTGGGGCCGCTGGAGTGCGAGTCGGTGCGCGTGCTGAGCGCGCAGAGCCTGTCGTGCGTGGTGCCGACCCCGCCCGAAGGAACGGACCCGCGGAGTCTGCTGGACCTCCCGCTGCGCGTGACGACACGTGGCGGGCTGTCGTCCAACACGCTGCTCTTCTCGTTCCGGGGCGCGGGCGCGCTCCCGGAGCCGCCGAGCGAGCTGCGCGTGTGGCGACCCGTGGGGGAGTCGCAGACCCTCGTGCTCACCTGGCTCCACCGCACGCTCAAGTCCTCCTCATCCACCTCCTCGCTGGACCGCATCCTCCCCGCGGAGCCCACATCCTTCGACCTCCACATCGTGGACCTCCACCCGATCAACCGCACCGAGACCGCCCAGAACCTCCTCTTCACCAACGTCAAGCTCCGCGTCCCGGGACCCGACCCCTCCGACCCCGCGACCTTCCAGCACTCGCTCGCGGTCTTCACGCGCTTCCCCGTGGCGGTGCGCGTCCGCGCCGTCAACCCCACGGGGCCGAGCGCGTGGACGGCGTTCTCCTCGATGACGCCGGAGACGTGCGAGGAGTCCGAGTTCCTCGCGACGCACGAGGCGCCGCACGAGTGGGAGTGTCGGGCGTGTCCCTCGGGCGCGTACTGCGGCGGGCTCGGGTCCGAGAACGTCACGGCGCTCGTGGGTCACTGGCGCGTGCCGTGGAGCGCCGACCGACTGGGCTTCGCGGCGTGTGCGCGGCTCGAGGCGTGCGAGGGCTGGGGCGATCCGTCCGACACCATCCAGCCTTCCAACCAGTCCCAATCCGCCCTCTTCCTCGCGCCCCGGGCCGTGCCCGGTCTGCGCCTCGAGACCGCGGCCCAGGAGCAGTGTCGCGAGGGCCACACGGGCGTGCTGTGCGCGTCGTGCGAGGCGGGCTTCTACCGCGACGTGGGCGGACTCTGCCAGCCCTGCGGCTCGCAGACCGACACCGCGCTCCGCCTCTTCGGGCTCGCCGTGCTCCTCACGGTCGTCATGGGCGGGCTGCTGGCGCGCACGTACGCGGCGGCGGGGTCGGCGACGTCGAACAGCGTGGTGCGCGTGCTCAAGATCCTCTTCAACCACTTCCAGACCATCTCGATCATCGCGGCGATCGACTTCGACTGGCCGGGGAGCGTGCGGACGTCGATCGAGGTGACGAACGGGATGTCGGCGTTCTCGACGGAGGGCGTGAGTCTGGAGTGCGTGACGGGGCGCGCGGGCCAGGACCCGCTGGGTCGCTCGCTCATCATGCTGTCCACGCCGCTGTGGCTGCTGCTGTACGCGGCGGTGTTCTGGGCGCTGGAGGTGCGGTTCGACGCGTCGGTGGCGTGCTCGGAGCGGTTCCGGCGGTGCGTGCGCGGGATGCGGCGGCGGCGGCGACGACGGACAATCTCGCGCGTGAATCGGACCTCCACCACGAGTCCGCTCGCCACGCTAACCCTCCTCTCGAGTCG
>NZ_JBZVFJ010000282.1:0-2423 GCF_058402725.1 Fundidesulfovibrio sp.
CGTTGAAGCCTGTCCGAAGCCTTCCCCCTTACCTGCTCATGGCCGTGCCCATGTGGAACTTCGGTCTGCCCTACCGGCTCAAGCACTACATCGACCTGGTGGTGCAGCCGGGCCTGACCTTCGAGTCCGACGCCTCGGGCTCGCGCGGGCTCATCGCGGACAAGCCCGCGTTCATCGCCTACGCCAGCGGCGGGAGCTACCCGCCGCTGAGCCCGGAACAGTCCCTGGACTTCCAGAGGCCCTACCTGGAGATGATCCTCAACTCCATGGGCATCCGCAGCATCAAAAGCGTGCGCGTGGAGGGGACGCTGAGGGGCGAGGCGAGCGTGATGGAGAGCAGGCGCAGGGCCATCGAGGAGGCCCGCAGGCTGGCCGGGGAGGACTGGCTCGCGCCGCCCGGGTGATCCTGGAGAAGGCCCGTCCTCCCGGGCGTGCCCCGCGCGTCGAACGGACCGGCAGTCCAGCCGTCAACCCCAGCCAAGGAGCGACATCATGCGCGCCATGCCTTACGCCCTGCCTCTTGCTGTTCTGCTGTGCCTGCTCGCCGTCCCCTGCCTGGCCGGTTTCGAGGAGGGGGTGGCGGCCTACCGTTCCCAGGACTTCGCCCGGGCCATGAAGGAGTTCCTGCCGCTGGCGCGGAAGGGAAACGCCGACGCGCAGTTCCTGGTGGGCCTGATGCACCGCAACGGCGCGGGCGTGCCGCCCAATGTGCAGGAGGCCGTCAAGTGGTACCGCAAGGCGGCGGACCAGGGCCAGCCCGCCGCGCTGACCAACCTGGGCACGCTCTACATCAAGGGCGAGGGGGTGAAGGAGGACGTGGCCAAGGGCGCGGGGCTCGTGCTGGAGGGCGCGCGCGGGGGCGATGTGGTGGCCATGTGCAAGATCGGCCTGTTCTACCTGGCCGGGCTGGGCGTGGCCAAGAGCGACAAGGACGCCCGGGACTGGCTGACCAGGGCCGCCGAGGCGGGCGACGGCGACTGCCAGCTGCTGGTGGGCCAACTGGCGGCCAACGGCGCGGGGCCGATCCCCAAGGACCCGGTGAGGGGCTACGCCCTGCTGCTCCTGGCGGAAGAGCAGCAAGTGGAAGGCGCGGCCAAGCTCCGCGGCGAACTGGCCAAGACGCTCAGCCTGGAGGACGTGCGGCGTGCGGAGGAGATGGCGCGGGGGATGGGCAGGTAAGGGGGAAGGCTTCGGACAGGCTTCAACGATATAAAGAACGTCAATGACGGTCTCTGAGTTAGAAGGACGCAAGCTGCTTATCAATGATAAGGAGTCTCACGTCGTTTTGCCACAAACGCAACACGGCTGCACGGCAACAGAGTTCTGACAGCAAACAATAATGATCAGCACAGGAGGCCACATGTCCAACAGCTTGGATCTCGATGGGATAATAACGAAAGATGGACCCGGCTTACCAATGAACCGAAAGGAAAAATTCTTTACGGCAACCGTTCTACCTTCCATATTATTCCACAACGGCCTCGAAAATCTCAAAACATTTCTTTCGAACATCAAAGATATTGACAAATCCGCCTACGAACACCTCGCTCCGGACGGGTTCATGTTCTACACGGAATACAACTTAAAAGAATCATGCAGCAGTGAAACTTTTCCTGGCAAAAAAATCGAGATCAAAACAAAGGAAACACCAGACATACTGATTCAAATACTCCCACCAACAAATATCTTCATTGTTATAGAGGCAAAGATGTTCTCGAGTGCCACACAATTCCAACTCGAGACACAGATGTTGCAGCAAAAGATTGTAATAATAGACGAACTTGAAAAAACTTTCAAGGCAAAATGTCACCACATTGCTATCGTCCCAGAAGCATCAGGCCTTGGGAATTTGCAAAACTATCAGGCGATAACATGGGACAGCTTTTGCAGCTCAACATACAACATAGAGGGAAAC
This sequence comes from Fundidesulfovibrio sp., assembly GCF_058402725.1. Classification (NCBI taxonomy): domain Bacteria; kingdom Pseudomonadati; phylum Thermodesulfobacteriota; class Desulfovibrionia; order Desulfovibrionales; family Desulfovibrionaceae; genus Fundidesulfovibrio; species Fundidesulfovibrio sp. Next base: position 1,916 of record NZ_JBZVFJ010000282.1, read on the forward strand.
TACTTTACAAACTACTTGAAATTTGCACTCAACAACTACTCAAAACTTCGATCAAAGCAGCCAGCACAGTCGTCTGCCACAGGGAAAACCCTTAAAATGCGGGCAGAAAATGGGCCAGACTTTTTTATCGGCCGCGACGGTGGACTTAGCAGAATAACAGAAGACATCAAAACCGACAAATGGAAAGCCAGAAAATATCTATACAAACAAAGCGACCAACGCCCAAACAACAAATGGATCACATCCAAACAGTTTCTTGAGGCAATTAAGGCAAACGCACGACAACACCAACAATAAACTTGGCAACCGGGACGCAGCATGCAGGACATTAGCAACTGATCCCGCGTTAGATCAGTTGCTTTGAGCCCGCGGGATGTCTTGAATAGGCGGGCATATTGCGCACCGCCGGGGTATGCGCATCAGATATCCTGCATGCTGTCCAGCGTGCCCGTGGACGGCGGTCCGCCGGTCATGCCCGCTCCCTTGGGGGCCTTGAACTCGCGGTTGA
>NZ_JBZVFJ010000283.1:0-2338 GCF_058402725.1 Fundidesulfovibrio sp.
CCATGAGCAGGAGGCCGCAGCTTTTGAGCTCGTCGGCCCAGCGCTTCACGGCGTCCCAGGCGCGCTGCTGGGCGGGGTCGTGGGTGAGGCGGCGCAAGACGTTGTACTTGGCCTGGATGGTGGGGCCGTCGAAGGCGGGCAGGTCGGCCTCGAAGAGGTTGCGCGTGGTCAGGGAGGCTTCGGGGCGGCGCTCCAGATAGGCCTCCAGGAAGGCGTCGGCCACGGCGATGGAGTGCGAGCGCGGCCCGCGCGGCGAGGCCTTGATGTAGAGAATGCCGGACACGGGGTCCTCCCTGGGCCGGTGGTCCGGCCTACGCCTCACTCCCCGGCCAGACCCGCCAGTTCGCTGCGCTTGAGGGCCTCGCGGTCGAAGTGGGCGCGCAGCTTCGGGTCGCGGGGGAGGATGTTGTTCTTGCGCAGGTAGTGGAGAAAGGCCAGGGCCTCCCGGAAGTTCGGGTCCAGGTCCAGGCAGTTGCCGAGTTCCCGGTAGGCGTGCTCGGTGTCGCCCTTCTCGAACCAGGCCCGGGCGATGTTCAGGAGCAGGTGCTCGTCGTCGGCGCACAGGGCCTTGGCCCGGTGATAGAAGGCCAGGGCCTCCTCGAAGAGGCCGCGCTTGCGCAGGGCGATGCCGAAGTCGTTGAAGAGGTGCTTGTGCTCGGTGGCGAAGCTCTCGTCGAGTTTCACGAGCTTCTCGAAGGCGTAGCGCCCCTTCTCGAGCTGGTTGAGGGCCAGATAGGCCAGGCCCAGGCCGAAGGTGCCCCGGATGTTCTCCTCGTCGATGCGCAGCACCTTCTGGTACTCGATCTTGGCCTCGACGTTCTTGCCCTGGTTGCGGAAGTGGTCGCCAATGAGCACTCGCTGGGTGAGCAGCCGGTAGCCCAGGTCCGGCTCCAGGGTGAAGCGCTCCAGGAAGCTCTCGCGCGGTTCGATCACCTGCCGCTGGGTGGGCAGGTGGTGCTCGTCCAGGAGCTGGGCGCTGATCACGCCGTCCTCCTGCTCGCGGGCGAACCAGAAGCGCTTGTCCTCCCCGCTGGCCGGGTCGCCCGGGATGCCGGGCGTGGAAAAGATGCCCCTGAGCTTGGGCCGGGCGGTTTCCGGCCCGCTGTCGAGGGTGTCGGAGCAGGCGTTCAAGGGTTGATCTGCACGACCACGCGGCGGTTGCGGGCCTGGTTGTCGGGCAGGGGCTGGCCCTGGGCGTTTTCGTTGGGGGCCACGGGGCGCGTTTCGGCGAACCCGGAGATCTGGATGCGGTCGCGGGGCGTGCCGTGGTCGATGAGGTAGCGGGCCACGCGGGAGGCGCGCGCCGCCGAAAGCTCCCAGTTGGAGGGGAACAGGAACGACTGGATGGGCAGGTTGTCCGTGTGCCCCTCCACCGTGACGCGGTAGGGCGTGGCGCGCAGCGACTGGGCGATGGAGTCCAGATAGGGGCGCGACGAGGGCGTGAGGTCGGCGCTGCCGCTCTGGAAGAGCACCGCGCCCTTGAGCGTGATGGCCACGCCGCCCTGGCGCTTCTCCACCTGGATGCCTGCGGGGTCCTTGGCGAAGCGCAGGGCCATCTCGGACTCGATCTCGTCCAGGGTTTTCAGGCGGGCTGTTGGCCCGGGGCCGCCGCCTTGTCCGGGACCGGCCACGGGGTCGCCCACGGACTGGTAGACCTGGGGCGGCAGGGGCGGCTGGATCACGGGATAGTACTGCCCGTCGGGCACGGGCTCCGGGCGCAGGGAGCTGCCCATGGGGCGGTCGGGCTGGCGCTCCGCCAGGGCCTGGCGCTTGGCCTTTTCGGCGGCCAGGGCGGCCTCCATGGACTGGGCCACCTTGCGGTAGCGGTCCTGGTCGACGCTGGAGACCGAGAGCATCACCACGAAGAAGCACAAGAGCAGGGTGAGCAGGTCGGCCAGGGAGATGAACCAGGTGCCCTCGTCCTCGTCCTTGAAGCGGCCGCGAAGTTTCTGGAACTGGAGCATGGCGGACGCCTAGGGGCGGATGCCGATGGAGGCCCAGCGCCTGGGGGGGAGGTAGGCCTTGAGCTTGTCGTAGACGATGGCGGCGGGGGCTTTGTCCTTGATGAAGAGCACGCCGTCGCGGATGACGCACATGAGCAGCACCCGTTCCTCGATGCGCTTTTCCACCTTCACGGCGATGGGCAGGAAGAAGAGGTTGGAGAGCAGGATGCCGTAGAGCGTGGTGGTGAGGGCCACGGCCATGTGCTGGCCCAGGGAGGCAAGCTGGCCGCCGCCCATGGCCTGCATGAGGCCGATGAAGCCGATGAGCGTGCCGATGAGCCCGTAGGCGGGCGAAAGCTTGGCCATGGTGCGGTAGATGCCCGCGCTGGAGAGCT
>NZ_JBZVFJ010000284.1:0-2326 GCF_058402725.1 Fundidesulfovibrio sp.
GGGGGCTGACGATGCTGCCGGTAAGGTTGGTGGCGCAGCCGAGAGTGACCTGGTTGGAGGCCGTGAGCGTGCCCGCGATGTTCGATGTGTTGCCCTGGGTGGTGGTAAAGGTCGTGGTGTTGACTTGGCCGCCCTGAGCGAGATTCAGCGTGCCTCCCTGGAGGGTCAGCGCGCCGAGGGTCAGGCTGGAACCTCCGTAAATGCCCAGCGTGCTGCCGACAAGCGTCGCGGACGCGCCCCCTAAGTCGAGCGTCCCGGTGAGGTTGTAGCTGGAGTTGGGCTGGAGGCTTGTGAATACCTCCTGGGGCGTCGGCGCGGCCTGACTCGGCGCGGAAATGCTTTCCGAGGGGGTAGGCGTGCTGCTGGGGGTGGAATGCGCTGCGAAGGCAGAAGCCGCTGTAAACAACACCGCCAGGATTGAACAGCAAAGATGCAATATTACGCGCACTGACAGACCCCTCCGTAATTGTTTGCTGTTATTGGCCTGAAATCGCAAGGAGGGCAAGTGGGAATATTCACAAAGCGCTGACTGTCGAGACCGGAATCGTTAACATACCTCCGAAGTCGAGAAACATCCTCGCATACCTTCTCTAATGAGTTGGCAGCCAGAATGCTCATACGCATTGAACAGCGCAAGCAAGCTGCCCCGACAGTTCCTTTGGGGATGGGTGGAAACGGAAACCGTGTCCTGCCCCTGAAAGTTCATGATTTCAAAGAGGTAGGGAGCCGGAAGTCCCTATATACAGGCATGGCCTCCCGACATCTGCCTGCAACCTCTGGCCTCTGCCTGTATATCGGCCTTCTCCCGCCCCCCATCGATCAAGCTGGGTTCCAGCCTGGCGCGAACGTCCCCCCATGCCGCCGGACATCGAACGGTTCCAGGACGAACACCCCACTGCCCACGGACAAGCTTCTGGACGCTGGCAGGCAAAAGGCCGGGACGCGCCTTGAGGCGGCGTCCCGGCCCGTCTGATCGGTTGCGGGAACGGGCTGCTAGGCCAGGGCCAGGGCGTCCAGGCGACCCTTCAGGGTCATGAGCACGGCGCTGCACTGGCGCAGGCGCTCCTCGGGCAGTCCCTGGAGCATCAACTCGCTGAACTCCCGGGCGATCTGCTCGAAACGCTCCACAACGGGCAGCACCTTGTCGGTGAGGGCCACGTGCTTGCTGCGCCTGTCGCCGACCACCGACTCGCGACGCACCCAGCCGCCTTCCTCCAGGCGGTCCAGCAGGCGCACCACCGAGGAGGCCTCCATGGACATGGCGTCGGCCAGGGCCTTCTGGGTCATGGGCTGCCCGGCCATGGCCAGGTTCCAGACCACGGTCCACATGGCGGTGGAGAGCCCCATGGGTTTGAGCCGCTCGTCGAGCTGGTTGCGCCAGGCCTTGGCCACCTCGTAGATCAGCAGGCCCAGCATGCGCGGCTCGCTCCGGTCGGCGCGGCAGCACTCAAACGCCATGGCCTTCGTCCTCCCGGCGATCCTGCCCACGCAGGCCCCGTATCTTGACTGCGGCATTCATGATGATCTTGAAGAACACAGGAATGAAGAACGGCGCGATGAACGTGGCCGCCAACATGCCGCCCACCACGCCCGTGCCGATGGCGTGGCGGCTCGAAGCGCCCGCGCCCGTGCTGATGGCCAGGGGCAGACAGCCCAGCACGAAGGCCAGAGAGGTCATGATGATGGGCCGAAAGCGCAGTCTGGAGGCCTCCAGGGCCGCCTCGGAGACGCTCATGCCCTGCTTGAGCCGCGCCGAGGCGAACTCCACGATGAGGATCGCGTTCTTTGCCGCCAGGCCGATGAGCGTGACCAGGGCCACCTGGAAGTAGAGATCGTTCATCAGCCCGCGCCCGAACGTGGCCAGGATGGCCCCGAACATGGCGAAGGGCACCGCCAGCACCACCGCCAGCGGCAGAGACCACTTCTCGTACTGCGCCGCCAGGATCAGGAAGACCATGAGGATGGCCAGCAGGAACACCATGGTGGACGTGCCGCCCGTGGCCTTCTCCTGGTAGGCCGTGCCGGTCCAGGCCAGGGTGTAGCCCTCGGGGAGCACCTCCGCAGCCAGGGCTTCCATGGCCGCCAGGGCCTGGCCCGAACTGTAGCCCGGGGCCGGGCCGCCCATGATCTTGGCCGCCGGGAACACGTTGAAGCGCTCCACCACCTCGGGGCCGCTGGAGAGTTCCACGTCCACCAGGGCGGTGAGGGGGATCATCTCTCCCTTGGTGGAGCGCACGAACACGTCGCGCAGGTCCTCGGGGCGGTCGCGGTATTCGGCCTCGCTCTGGAGCATCACCCGGAAGGTGCGTCCGAACTTGTTGAAGTC
>NZ_JBZVFJ010000285.1:0-2306 GCF_058402725.1 Fundidesulfovibrio sp.
ACAAGCGCCTGCTGGACTCCCTGGCCCGGGCCGCTCACGCCCACCACTTTGATTGGCCGGGCCTGCCCCGGGGCGCGTGGGCGTGCCCACCATCGGCATCGGCGCTGGGCCGGAATGCGACGGCCAGGTGCTCGTCTTCCACGACCTCCTGGGCCTGGGCGGCAACTTCTCGCCGCGCTTCGTCAAGCGCTACGACGACCTGGGCGCCCGCACGCGGGAAGCCCTCTCAAGGTTCGCCGCCGAGGTGCGCGACGGGACTTTCCCGGGGCCGGAACACGGCTTCGCCATGAACGAGGCCGAGTTGGAACGTCTGGCCTCAGATCTGGAAGAATCCTGAGGCGGCCTCCACGGACGGCCTTCGGTCTTCCTCCCGCAGTCCCTGGCAGTGCACGCAGAGAGTGGCCATGGGCTGGACCGCGAGTCTGGCCGGCGCGATGTCCTCGCCGCAATCCTCGCAGATGCCGTACTCCCCGGCATCGATGCGGGCCAGGGCTTCTCGGATGGCTTCCAGGGCCTGGCGGTCGCGCTCGCGCATGAGCAGGGCGAAGTTGCGGCCGGACTCCATGCTGGCGCGGTCCGCGATGTCCGGTGGCAGGCCCTCCCCGGTGGACAGCGCGTCCACGGACAGGCGCAGCTTGTCGGAGGTGTGGGCCATCAGGGCGTTGAGGGTGGCGGCATACGACTGGAGCATGTGGGCTGTCATGGTTTCCCTCCCGTTGGATGCGGTTGGCGCGGCGGGGCCGCGCCGGAATTCCTTGCCGTGTGCCGTATGCTCTGGCGGTGTTGCGCCCCTGTTCCGGGTGGGTGACAATGCCTTGTCGCCCGGGGATTTCGCCTTTCGGTGGCCCCTCGGCCTTGATTTTTTCCGCTTGGCATTTCATGAGAAGGCGTCGGCGAAGTTCCCGAAGTTGCATGGGAGCTCCAATCCGTATGCGAGGTGGTGTTTGTAATGAACGTCAAAGTCTACGACGAGGATGTCCGGGAATTTGTCCGGCAGCAGCGCGGCGTGTTTCTTGTTCTTTCGCATGATCCGCATTTCAACAAGAACCTCCGCAGCACGCTGCTCAGGCATCTGCACGTCAAGGATGATTGCGTGTTCAACGTGGTCAACCAGGAGCAACTTTACAAGGAGCTTCGACAGCTCACAGGCCAGAATTACAGGGTCGTCTTTTTTGTCGAGCGCGAGATCAACGGAAAATTCTGCAACGATCTCGTTCAGTTCATCAAGAATCAATATCCCGAGGTGCTCACCATCATCCTCACCAATGAGGTCGCCCGGGAGATACTCATCTACCTGCACGAGATCGGCGCCAACAACGTGATTACCAAGCCCATCTCCGCAGACATGCTCATCGAGAAGATCGCCTTCACCATCAAGCCGCGCGGACAATTGGGCGACCTCATCGACACCGGAAAGAAACTCAACGAAAACGGGAAGTTCGAAGAGGCGCGGGCCATCGCGGCCAAGATTCTCGAGATCAAGCCCGGCAGTCCCGCGGCCCTGCTGCTCCTGGGCGACGCCTACAAGGGGCAGGGCAGGATGGAAGAGGCCCTGGGCGCTTTCACCGAGGCCGCCAAGAACGGCAAACTCTTCCTGGACCCCATCAAGAAAATCGCCGACCTCCACAAAGAGACCGGCAACGTAAAGGAAGAGACGAAGTATCTCGAAAAGCTCGACAAGTTGTCGCCGCTCAACGTGGACCGCAAGATCGCCATCGGCGACAACTACATGGCCCTGGGGGAGCGCGACAAGGCCGTGGACATCTTCGACGACGCCATCAAACTGGCCACCAAGGAGGCCATGGCCCAGGTGGGGCGCGTCACCCGCACCATCGCCGACCGCTGCATCGCCAGCGCCCCGGAACTCTCCGAGAAGTACCTGCGCCAATCCCTGGAAGCCAAGAAGGGCATGCTCGACAAGTCCGACATTGAAACCTTCAACCGCCTGGGCATCACCCTGCGCAAGCAGGGCAAGTGGGACCACGCCGTGGAGGAGTACCGCAAGGCGCTCAAGATTTCCCCAAACGACGCGGGCCTCTACTACAACATGGCCATGGCCTACGGTGAAGGTCGCCAATTCCAGGACGCCTACAACTTTCTGGACAAGGCCCTGCGCATCAATCCCGATCTGTGGAGCGCCAACGAAACCGTCTGCTTCAACATCGCCATGATTTACTATCGGGCCGCCAAGAAGGATCAGGCTGCGGATTTCCTCCAGAAGGCGTTGTCCATCAATCCCAATTTCGAACGGGCCAAGGCCATGCTCCGCGAAATGCAGTGACCGCCCGCGCCTTAAGGAACAGATG
>NZ_JBZVFJ010000286.1:0-2215 GCF_058402725.1 Fundidesulfovibrio sp.
CCGTGGGCGAGACGGTGTTCACCCTCGCCGGACCCCAGGCCCTGGTCCAGGACGCGCCGTCCGCTCCGGTCCCCTCCGCTTCGGGACCGGGAGCGCGCCGGGTGCCGGTGCGCGCGTTGCTCTACGGCGCTGCGCTCCTGGCGGCGCTGGCCGTGGCCGGGCTCTTGGCGACAGGCGGGGCAGAGAAGGCCGGGACGCAGGCCCCGGCCGGGTCTTCCGCTCCGCCCGCTCCACCCGCCCCTGCCGCTCCTGCCGCCCCTGCCGCCCCGGGTGCTCCGGCGCAGCCTCCGGCCTCCCCGGAGCAGGCCGCCGCCGAGGCCTCACGCGAGGCCGTGCGGCTGGGCCAGTTCCTCTACAACTCCGGCCAGCCCCGCAAGGCCGTGGACCACTGGCGCGAGGCCCTGCGCCTGGACCCGGGCAACGCCCAGGCCGCACGATTGCTCTCGCGCGCCGAAGCGGAACTGGACCAGCTGGTGGACAAGCATTACCGTCAGGCCCAGCTCGCCCTGCGCTACCAGCGCCTGGACGAGGCCCGGGCCGAGCTGCGCCTGGTGGTGGAGAACTCCCTCGACCCCCGCGACGAGCGCACCCGGGACAGCCTGCGCAAACTTGAAGAACTCGGAGGCAGATAGGCATGCTGGTTCTCACGGTCTCCCGATCAGGCGAGCACGTGGGCGAGGTGCGCGCCCCCGGGGACGCCCCCGTCACGCTGGGCGGCTCCGACGCCTGCACCCTGACCCTCCCGGACCCCGCCGTTGCCCGCGAGCACGCCGTCCTGGCCCCGGACGGCGGGCGCTGGGTGCTCACCAACCTGGCGGACGCCGGGCTCACGGTGAACGGCGAACCCGTGACCCAGCGCGTGGTGGCCGACGGCGACCTCCTGGGACTGGGGCCGTATCGCGTGATGGTCTCCCTCGGCCCGGACGCCGAATCCGTCCCGGCCCCGGCTCCGGCCCCGGCGCAGGGCGCGGTTTCTCCTCCGGCAGGGGCCTCCGCTGCCGCGGACACCGCTCTGTCCGCCGCCCCGGAGGTCTCCGCCGACGGCGCGTCCGCCACGTCCGCCGTCCAGGCCCCCGCCGCCGCCTCCGATGTGGCCCCCGGCGCGGCCCTCGGCGTCGAGCCCGCCGCCTCCGCCGCGACCGCTTACGGGGCCGCCTCCACCGCAGCTTCCGCCCCTGGGCGCGGGGCCGTCCCGGAGCCCGCGCCTTCCCAGGACAAGACCGTCTTCCGGCCCCGCCCCACCTTCACGGGGGAAGGCCCCAACGCCCTGGAGGTCTTCGAGGGGCCTGGGCAGGGGCTGGTGCGCCGCTTCGGAGACAGCCTGCGCATAGGGCGCGCCGCCGACTGCGACCTGGTGCTGGACGATCCTGGCGTCTCCCGCGCCCACGCGCTCCTGGAGCGCTCCGTCTCGGGCTGGGAGGTGCGCAGCCTGAACGAACGCAATCCCGTGACCCTGAACGGGGGGGCCGTGCTCCAGTCCCCGGTGAAGTCCGGCGACGTGCTGGGCGCGGGCAGCGCCCGGCTGCGCCTGGCCCTGGACGTGGCCGCGCCCGCCCAGCCGCCCCGTACGGCCCGGGCGGCCTCCGCGCCCGGGGGCGCGGCCTCGCGGCTGCGCGCCCTGCGTCTGCCGCCGGGGCTCCTCAAGGACCGCCGTGTGCTCCTTGCCGCCGGTGGGGGCCTCTTCGCGCTCCTGCTCCTGGCCTTCTTCCTCTCGGGGGGCGAGAAGTCCCCGGGAGACGACGTGCTCCAGGAGGTGCGCCGCAAGGAGCGCGCCCTGGACGAGACCGAGCAGGCCAGGCGCGTGGACTCCCTGCTGGCCCAGGGCCGCAAGCTGGCCGATCAGGGCGATACGGACCAGGCCCTGGCCCGCTACCAGTCCGTGCTGGAGATCGTCCCGGGCCACGCCCAGGCGGTCCAGGCCGTGGAGGAGTTGCGCGCCGCCCTGGCCCGGCGCGACGCCCAGGCCCGCGAGCGCGAGAGCGAGCAGGCCAAACGCCACCAGAAGATCGCCGGGCTCATCACGGAGGGCGATCGGCTCCTGGCCCAGGGGCGCTACGCCGAGGCCGCCGCCGTGGCCGCCAAGGCCCTGGAGGCAGCCCCGGACGACCGCGAGGCCGCCGACCTGCTGGCCAAGGCCAACCAGGCCGCCGAGACCGCCCGCCGCCAGGCCGAGGAGAAGGCCCGCCAGCAGGCCGAATCCCGGGCCAGGCTGCGC